>SLKG01000006.1 GCA_007134735.1 Kiritimatiellia bacterium | reverse complement strand
GTCAATCGGCGGGATGACGAGCCCTTCGGTGTATTCATGCGCCGATCCCTGCAGCCCCACCTGGTTGCGGTGGGCAGTCATCGGGCTTTTCAGTCCCCGAACCAGTATCTGGGCATCTATACCGAGGCGCATGACGGAACCCCCTTTACCGCGCCCATTTCCTTCACCAACAGTTTCGATCCGGCCAACTTTCCGGGATTCTTCGACGCTGCCCGCTATTATAATGATGGGGATTACGTGCCGATTGCCGGTGCGCCGCCGCCCGTGCCTGTTCATGACGAGACGGGCGGTCTTCCGCGCCGCTTCAACCCCTTTGCTGTGACCCGGGCCGGTTTTCTCTTTCAGGACGTATCCGGGAGTGGATATTACGATCCGGCCACCGACAACCTCTGGTATGACCGAGACGGCACCGGTACTTATATTCCCGTTGACGATCCGTTGCTCAACGAGCCTGGCGGTCCCGGCACCCTTATTTCGGGCACACCCGGTAGACCCATCACGGCCAATGCCCCCATCAAGTGGCCCATGCCGGGGTATGATACGGATTGGAACGGTTTGCCCGACTTCCTGGAAATTCAGATGGATGTAACCGTGGGCAAGCAACCGAGCAGTCCCGTGCATCCGGCCGATCCGTTCACACCGCGCTCCGCCATGATTACCGGCGCCGGCGGGATACCGGTGCCCAATCCCGATCCGTGGGATGATGAGCCGGAAGAAGAGGGAGATGAAGAATTGATTGTAACGGGCGCGGAAGGCCGGCGTTTGTTCAGTCGCGACTTTACGGTTGAGGCCTGGGTGTATCTCACGGATCAGGGAGCCGATCTGTATCACGGCTCGTTTGTCGAGGGCCGCTTTATTATGGGAGCGGTCAACCGGGCCACCTATCAACTCGGTGTTACCAATTCCATTCCCTATATTGCGTTTGAGACGCTTGGAGGCAAGCGTTATGAAGTGCAGTCCGCGGCGCCCATTCGCATGAACCGATGGGTTCATTTGGCGGGTGTATTCAATCACGCGGACAATGCGTTGAGTCTGTATCTGGACGGATTTCTTCAGCAATCCCTTCAGGTTTTGGAGGAAAGCTCTTCCAGCTTGGCCGCCATTTACGGAGGCCGGGTATGGCTGGGACGCACAGCCACTGGTTCGCCGGCCTCTTTTGTGGAAAATCTCTGGATCGACGAAGTGCGTATCTGGGGGATCCCCCGGAGCCCCGAGGACGTTGCCGAGAACCTGCATTCCCTGGTCGATCCCTACCAGCCGGTTCGCGCGGAGATGTATAACGGACTGGAAGAGGATATCCGAAACGGGTTGCTGGCCTATTTCCCGTTTGATGACGGCGGGCCGATTGCGGCGGATTTTGCGCGCCGGGCGCAGAGCAGTCTGCTGGGCTATGATTATCCGGCGGATGACGGTGTTTTCGGCGCACCGCGTAGTGAGTACCTGTATCCCGACGTCGGGTTCGGACTGGATAGCGATGAAATCGCCAACCAGCGGGTGGTACCCGTCAATACGTTCATTTTCGACGCCAATCGCGCGGCGCCGGTCCGCGGCATGGTGGATGGAGAACGCGGCGCGTTTGATTCAGTGGGCGATCGGCTTCCGGATTCCTGGAAGCTGGTTCATGAGATGAATCCGTTCAAGATCAGCACTCCGGATCATGTACAAGCCGCCACCTACGATCCGGCCTGGGCGGTCGGAGACGGTCCGGAACCGGATGCCACCCGCGATTTCGACGGCGACGGGTTGAACGCGCTGTACGAATATTGGTCCCGCACCAATCCGCGAAATCCGGACACCAATGCGGACGGTATTCCGGACGGCGACCAGGATTTTGACGGGGACGGCATTCCGAACCGGATTGAGCAATTGCTTGGATCCCGCCCCGATCTGGTGGATACCGATGATGACGGCATTCCGGACGGCGCCGAGCAGGCGCAAGGATGGTCCCCGATCAACTCGCTGAGTCCGGAAAAGGAACTGTTTCTGCGGTTTGACGGTAATCCGGGTAGCTTCCTGGAAATACCGGAACGCGTGCCTTATCGCACATCAAAATGGACGATCGAGGCGCGTGTCATTCCCGCTCATATAGACAATCTGCTGAATGGGCAGAGTGTGCCCGTTTTGCGTCGCGTGGTGGAGCGGACACAGGACGGAATGCTGGCCAGCACTTTTGAATTGCGCGTGGCCCGTGTCAACAACGTATTGGTGGGGCAGGTGCGCTATGTTTATGTGGGTTTGGACGGCAATGGCCGCATTGTATCCGTCACCGGTAATCCGAACCAGGAAGCCCTGAACATTCCTTATGATGATGATGACAATGATCTCCATCCGAGTGTTGATTTCACCCATCTGGCGGGCACGTACGATGAAATAACGGGCGCGTTGACCCTCTATGTCAACGGAAGCCATGCCGCGCAAACCAATTACCCGGCCCGGCGTCCCCCGGTCAGTGGGCGGGGTCCCTACCTGGCCACCCGCGTGGGCGAAGGGTTCAAGGGCATTGTGGACGACATCCGGATATGGGATCATGTGCGCACCCGCCAGGAGATTGAGGCGGACCGGAACGAGGAGTTGACGGGCACGGAATCCGGATTACTGGCTTATTTCCGATTGGATGACGGCGGCTGGCCGGCTCGTTTGTACCTTGGGCCGGTGCTTGCAATCCTGAACGATCCCGATTCGGTGACGCCGGATGTGGGCGATCGCTATATCGTCGGACCCGCCCCGGTCGGGGAATGGCTTGCTCCCGTGGATCGGAGCGGTCAGATTGCCGAATGGGGTCCCGACGGCGAGTGGCTGTACACGACGGCGGCGGACGAGGCGCGGGTTTATGTGCAGGCCAACCTGCAGACCTATGAATTCGACCGGGCCACGGAGACCTGGACGTCCACCGCACCGACGGATCTAACGATCATTCCCTCGGTCCTTTACGGTGCCCCGCCCGCGACCCCGGTGGACGGCGACACTTGGCAGGATGGGGCGAACATCGTGGTTCGGGACAGCATGCAGGACTACCCGTTCCCGGCCCCCGCTTCGCTCTTCTCCGAAGGGGCAATGCTGATCGGGGCGGCCGGTGATGGCGACTTTGCCTGGTGGGTGAGCAGGGAACAATATTACCGTTATGATGAGGACCTTGCGCCGCCGGCATGGAAGCGCTGGGGGCGCGCCATCCAATGGCTTTCGGACGCCCGGGTTATTGTGGAGGGGATCAAAGCCAATGAGCCCGCCTTGCTGGCGCTCGCGGAATCACCCCGGGTGGGCGACTGGTATTTTGTTGAGAGCGTTCCGGCGCTTTATCTCTTCAATGGCGGGAACTGGACCGTACCCGGAAGTTGGACCCTTGCGCCGGTTTATCCTGAAGATCGCATACTGGATCGCGAGACGGGTGAGTTGTTCGATTGGGCCTATCCCAACGCCGGTGTTCGAAACAAGATTGCCGACGCCTCGACCGACGACGGCCGGCTCTATGTATTTGTTCGTAACGAAGGGGTGGCCTATCGTTCCCGTCAGGTGGGCGTGGCCAATTGGGAGTGGCAACGGTGGGGATTCATTCCCTCCAGCGAGGACTTCACGACCAGACAGAACTGGAATGATCAATGGGATCGGGCGGCCCGGATATCAGGCGGCGCCGAATTCTTTACCACCACGGAGCTGGGCGCCATCGGTCTTGAGCGCGATTCGGACGGAGACGGTCTTCCCGACTGGTGGGAAATCAAGTATGGATTGGATCCATTCGATCCCACGGGCGACAATGGCGCTTTCGGCGATCCGGATGGGGACGGCCTCTGGAATATCAACGAATACCGGGCCGGGCTCGATCCGACCAAGGCATCGACATTTGATGACGGCGTTTGGGACGGTGATCGCGATTCGGACGGCGATGGTTTGAGCAACCTCTACGAGCAGAACATATCCGGCACCCGCGTGGACATGGTGGACACGGATGATGACGGTTTGACCGATTGGGAGGAGGTTACGGGCTATCGCGTGCCTCCGGGGTGGGAGCCGGTAGTGCATGAGCGGCATTTGCTGATCCCGCCCGAGCCGACGGGACCCCCCGGACCGATATCCGATCCCCTGAATTCACTGGATCCGCCGAAACAGTTGTCCGGTTATTTTGGCGGCGACGGGCATATGTTTGTCCGGGATCAGCGTCGGCATGAACTGATTTCCTGGACCATTCACGCCTGGGTACGGCCCCAGATCGCGCAGGAATGGCCGGCCGGCACCCCGGAAGGCGTCATTATTCGGAGAGGCATAAAGAATACCAGCGTCGGCCGGGATGCGGTGAACTATGAGCTGGGCGTCCACATTAACACGGATGGCGAATTCATTCCTTATGCCCGTTATGCCGGCTTCATCGCGGGGACCACCACCTCCCTGGTCGTTCAGGTGGACGGGACGAACCCGAGTGAAGTTTTGGGTGGAACACACAGTACGGTTCGCATCTTGCCCGAGGAGTGGACCCATCTGGCCGCCACGTACGATCCCGACACCGCCACGTTGAGCCTGTATATCAACGGCCGGTTGGCGACCTATCGCCGCGATGCGTTCCCCGTATGGGGCCTGGGCATCCAGGAAGGTTCCGTGTACGCGGGTGAGTTGACCATCGGGGGCGGACCCCGCACGGCGGGCGTCGTCACGAATGGTTTTGTCGGGCATCTTGATGAAGTCATGATAGTGGGCGGGGCCTTGAATGAAGCCCGGATTCAGGAGGCCGCCCGGCAGGAGATGTTGATCCAGCAATCCGTGCGTATGCGCCGTACGCCCCCGGATTTAACGGTTCGGCAGTTGCCCCTCGATCAGGCGCTATCCTACGAACATCAGGCGAATCAACTGATGGTTCGTTTCGCGGCGGACATTCGCCCGGCACAGGTACCGGATCTGGCGGGAGATCTTGGTTTATCCGTGGCCCGGGCCTACCGCATTGCCCCGGTTTATCTAATGAATATAGCGGATGACACGAGCCTTACGCAGAAGATTGAAGCGGTCCGTGCACATCCCGATGTATTGTATGCGGAGCCGAATTACCGGGTGCAGACCTTCCGTGTACCGAACGATCCGATGTTCGAACAACTCTGGGGCCTGCGCAATACCGGAGAAGGCGGCGGCGTCCCCGGTATGGATATTGATGCGGTTCGCGCGTGGTCCCGCACGGTCGGATCACGCAACGTGCAGGTGGCGGTGATCGACACCGGCATTGATTATACCCATCAGGATATAGCGGCCAATATGTGGATCAATCCCGGCGAAGTGCCCGGATCCGGACAGGACGAATCCGGTACCGGGTACATCGATGACTACCACGGATACGACTTTGCGGATCGCGATTCCGATCCCATGGACGTTCTCGGTCATGGCACCCATGTTGCCGGAACCATAGGCGCTGTCGGTAATAATGGCGTGGGAATCGTCGGGGTGAACTGGAATACCCGGCTCATGGCGTTGAAGATGTTTTCCGACATGGGGTGGGGCACCATATCCGCGGGTATCGAGGCGTTGGAGTACGCGTGGATGAACAACGCCCGGATCAGTAACAACAGTTGGGGATTCTTCGGCTTCTCGCAGGCGATGTATGACGCCATTGCCGCCGCGCGCAACGCCGATCACCTGTTTGTGGCCGCCGCCGGAAATTGGGGGCTGGATGCCGACGTGTGGCCGATCGGCCCGGGTGATTACGACCTCGACAACATTATCAATGTGGCCGCGATGGATCGACAGGGACGCCTGACCCCGTGGAGTAACTATGGAAAGAATACGGTGCATCTGGCCGCGCCCGGCGCTTCCATTCTGAGCACCACGCCCGGCAACACGTATTCCACCTTTGACGGCACCTCCATGGCCGCGCCGCATGTGGCGGGCACGGCGGCGCTCCTGCTTTCGGTCAACCCGAACCTGAGCTATCACATGCTTCGGGAATCCATCCTGGGAAGCGTCGATCCGATGGACGGCGCCGAGGATCGATTGGTGACCGGCGGACGGCTTAATGCCTATAGCGCCGTTACCGGCGTGGGCGTGGTTCATGCCTACTTCACCTTCGATGACGGCGGAAGCGAGTACGACCTTGGCGAGACCGTGGAAGACTTCACGACATCGCAGGATTGGGAAAACAACTGGTCCCACGCCGGTCGGTTCGCGGGAGATGCCGGCTTTTCCGGCGCTCAATTCTACCGCTCCAATCTGGATTCCAATAACGACGGTATTCCGGACTGGTGGTATCGCGCGTACGGATTTGATCCCCATGGACCCTCGATTGCCAATGAGGATTTCTCGGGTAACGGACTCATTAATTACTACGAGTATCTGGCCGGCACCCACCCGTTGATGTATGACACGAACGGAAACGGGACATCCGATGCCCAGGAGGATCCCAACAATGACGGGCTGACCAACCTCCAGAAGCAGGAACTCGGGTTGCATCCCCTCTTATCCGACACGGATGATGACGGCATTTCCGATTATGACGAGATCCAGCAGGGCACCAATCCGCGGGACGCGAACGATCCGGAACAGTTCGGCGCCGTTGCGTTCGACGGCAGCGGTCGTCTCCTGGTGCGCAGTGAAAAGGACATTGATAATCATTCGAACTGGACATTGGAAACCTGGGTGAGGCCTGCGAACGACAACGTGAGCGGGATTATCCTGCGGCGTGCCGAGCGGATACCCTTCCAGGGGTTGCGCTGGATTGATTATGAACTGGGTCTGGACGGCAATGTGCCATACATCTCCTATGCCTATCGGCAGGGCGGGATCCTGAAATTCGAGCGAGTGGACGCCCTGCGGCCCATTGATGCGGAATGGACGCATGTGGCGGCCGTGATGGATGATGAAGACAATCAATTGCGGTTGTTTGTGAACGGAAAGCGTGTGGCATACCAGCGACCGGTCATCCGGCCTCCAATAGGCGTTTCGGGCGGATTCGAGACCACCATCGGCGGCGGTCATCTGGATGACGTCGGCAATGTGACGGGCGGGTTTGAAGGCGAAATTGATGCGGTGCGCGTCTGGGCCTATGCGCGGACCGGATTGGAGATTCAGCATAATCGCGGGGTCCTGTTGCCCGAGTTCACGGCAGACGGGCCGGATTCCGAACGATCACCCATTCGAATATTCAACTTCAATACGCGCGGGGTCTATGCGCACAACAGCCGTTATACGAATGATTGGTTGAGCGGTTACGTGCCGGCACCCAATGACATCTCAGAGACGTGGCTCCATGCGGCGCAGTTTGAAGGCGGCGCCCAATTCGTGGATGCCGTTTGGCCACCACTGGCGCTGGATTCCGATGATGACGGATCGACCGATCACGAAGAACGGACCAGTGGATGGGAAGTGTACCGCTCGGAAAGCCCGTTGATCTATCGTGCCTTGTCCTTTGACGCCGATGCCGGCGATGTGTTCGTGGACGAACTGGTGGACAACGAGGAAACCGGGCTGTATGCCCTGACCAATTGGACCGTGGAAGCCTGGGTGCGTCCGATCGACCTGCCCGTCGGCCTGGCGCCGGTGGTACGGCGCGAAACCAAAGGCTCCGGGCAGATCACCCTTGAACTCGGTGTGCTCGAAAACAACGGGGCAGTTTATCCGTACACCCGGTTCCAGCGGGACGACGCCGGACGTGAGTTCGTGACGTTGACGCACAACGTGCCGCTGTCGGTCGGCGACGATCCGGACGATTGGACGCATATCGCCGCCACGTTCAAGGACGGCGAGTATTCGCTGTTCGTCAATGGCGGCCGGGTCAAGCAGGATACCTTGATTGGCGCACGGCCGTATGTGGGCGGGGCCGGCGGCCGGGTATTGCTGGGTTCCGACGATTACATCGGGCATTTGCAGGAAGTGCGCATCTGGAACGCGCCGCGCACCCATCAGCAAATCAGGGACCACCACGACAGCATTCTGCTGTTCTCCGCGGCTTTGTTGGAGTCCAGTTTTCAGGGAGGGCAGAGCTATCTGGGCCGCGACACGGAAGGCCATGAGGACGGTCTGACGTACGATCATAGTCGAACCCTCCTATTCGATACGATTCCCATACTCTGGGGACACCGCACGCATAAATTCAGCATGGCGGCCTGGATCAAGATGGACCCCGGCGCACAGGGCGGTATCCTGGTCGAACGCAAGGTGGACCTGATGCTGGTGGCAGAGGCGCCGGACTGGCGGCCGAATCACCGGTTGCGCATCACGGATGAGGGTTTCCCGAGGCTGGAATGGCAGGGCCAGGTCCGGGTCTATAGGCCGATCTATGAAGATGACGATGATGACGATGAGATCGAGGATGACAGCAGCGCTTCAGGGGCGGACACACCCCCAGAACCCCTGAGGAGGGTGACGGATATCGAGGCATTCGAAGAAGTCGTAACACGCAATCTGACTTCGGAAGTGGATATCCGCGACGGCCAGTGGCATCACATTGCCGTGGTCGGCGACGGCAGGCGCATTCGGATGTACATCAACGGGACTCTGGATCGCGAACTTCCCACCTATTACAACTTCAGGTTGCGTGAGGCGCCCTTATTCGAAGGGTTCTACTGGACCTACATGCCGCGAAATTCGGCGCTTCGTATCGCGGACGACGATCTCGAGGCCGTTGTGGACGAGGTGATGTTCTGGAACGAGGATCTGACCCAGGACGAGATTCGCCGGTTCATGCGGTATGGGTTGACCAAGGCCGATATCATGGCGGGTCTGGCTCCGATTGATCCCCTGCCGGAAAATGCCGTGGATCCGGAAGCGCCGAGGCAACGGCTGATTTCCTATGTGACTTTTGACGGAGAACTGGAGATGCCGTGGGTGCCGGACCGGGCGAATGCAATCATGGATTATCGAATACTGCCGCAGCCGACCGGGGCGGAAATCATCACGCCCAGCACGCCGCCGATTCTGACGGATCGCATCCGTACGTACGAACGCCAGTTGCGCGGTTATTTCACCGCCATGGACGGCGGGGAACATGTTGAAAACTACATGGAACGCAACAACTGGGGGCATTCCGGCCTGCTTCGGGGCTCGGCCGAATTCGTGGAGCTGGACCGGGACACCCTGGAGCATCTCGACAAGGATTCCTCGGGCGACGGCATGCCCGATTGGTGGAAGTCCCTCTACGGTCTCGATCCGGGTTCGTCCGAGGGCATCCATGGACCGTGGGGCGATCCGGACGGCGACGGATTGCCGAATATTGCCGAGTACCTGGCGGGGACGGACCCCCTGAACTGGGATACGGCCGGCGATGGGTTCTCGGATTACGACAGCCGGCAAGGGCCCGGACTGCCGACATACGGCTGGCTGTATACGGACCGGACCGGTATGGCGGGCGAGTGGCAGGAACGATTCCCGTTGCATTTGAGCCCGCTTGTATACGATGCACACCGGGATCCGGACGGCGACGGGTGGAGCAACTTCGCGGAGTTCATGGCGGATACGAATCCCACGGATGTGGGCGAGTTTCCAAGGCCTTTGATGAATGTACGCTTCAAGTATGATGGCCCGTACAGTCAAGGACCGCTACGCATCTACCTGTATGACTCTCCATCCATGGACGGTGTGCCCATTGCCGTTGCTACGGCTGGGGATTCACAGGAGACAAGCGGACAGAATGTAGGATCCGTAGCGGAGGGTGGTGTTCTGGCATCGGGAACACTACCCGTTGTGCCGGTTGTGCCGGGTACTGTTTCCATCACGGCCCCCAGTAGGGTTTACGGAGGTATCACATTTGTGGATCAAGGAGACGGGACGTTGCGTTCCCTGGACGTCAGCCCTATTCGTTTCGGTCAGATTGATTATGAGTCGGGGGCATGGTCCGTGAACCTGGCCCCCTCACAATTCCAGCTCGGCAGGCCCTGCAGTGCCACCTGGAGTTATTTCACTGGCGTATCGTCGTATCCCTTCGATGGAGTTCTAGCGGTGATACAGGGCCATCTGCGGGAAGGAAATCACTGGGCCTTTGCCTTCATCGATCGGGATGGAACGGGCGAGTGGAATCCGGGCGATCCGGCGGGCCTGGCTCAGGGGCAACCCATTAACGTCAGTTGGGGCGATATTCCCACGGTGACCTTCGGCCTGACCGACAAATTGCCGGGTTACCCGCGTTTTCGTTGGGAGCCGGTGGAGGGTATGAACACCTATACGGTTCGGGTTCGAAACGTGAGTTCCGACGGTGGGCCGATCCTCTTGACGCGTATCATCCATCAAAGGAATTATCTCCACGAGGGGGATATTCAATACGGGGGATATTTGGGGTTGGAGGCGTACAATGCCAACAAACCCGGGTACCAATGGCGGGTATATGATGAATGGAGTGATATATTCAGTATGGACTGGACGGCAAATACCTTGCCGGTTCCAACGATCATATCGCCCGTGAGCGTACTAAGATTCGCGCGGAACGACCTGGAATGGGAAATGGATAAACTGGGCGTGAACGTGTATCTGGAGATCCGTGCCGGTGCCCCCGCCGGGCCCGCGATCTTTAACGATATCGTTCCCGCGCCGCACCGAAAGCGGGATGGCACGTATGCGCTGGACCTGGCTCAACTCGGCATTTATGCCGGTGATCAGATGCCCAACGGAGATTACTATTGGCGGATGCGGGCGGTGAACCCCAGGCGTCAGAGTTCTTTCACGGACTGGCAGAGTTTTACGGTTAATCTGTCGGACGGCGCCGGCGGTGCGCACAGCATATCCGGCGAAGTGCATTATTTCGGACCCGCTCCGGCCACGAACATCGTGGTGCAGGCCTTCCGGTCGCCCGGTTTCAGCGGTCGTCCGGATGCGCAGGTGACTCTGACCGCTCCGGGTCCCTACAAGCTGATGGGACTGCGTTCGGGCACCTATTATGTGCGTGCGTTCATCAACCAGAATCCGGCCACCCTGCAATACTGGGAATCGTGGGGCTTCGTGAAGGATTACGAGTATGCCACGGATTACGAGGTGAAGCCGATCACAGTGCCCGGCAATAAGAGCGGCCAGCAGATTGTGATCCGGGACCGGGATACCAACAACAATGACATTCCGGATGCCTGGGAGTACGCGGAATTTGGATTGTTGGGCCATCCGAACAGCAAGACCGTATGGGATAACCAATTGCTATGGATGAGAGATTCGTCCGGGGATGGGTTGAGCGACGGCTGGAAGCTTCAAGAGGGATTGGATCCGGATCGTCTCGACACCTGGGAGGATGGAATTCCCGATGCGCTTCGGATTGCGCTCGGCATGGATCCCACGGATCCCGGTCAGATTCCGCCGGTCCAGGATCTCTTCATCATTACCGGGATCACGTTGTCACCGGACAAGGACATCATCACGTACGATGTTCATCCCAATGTTCCTATCCTGGCGACCAATGTCCGCGTGTATGTTTCGGGCACTTCCAGTCTCAACCTTCCGTTCATGATTCTCTTGGACAGTGAACGGGTCATTACCACGGGTATCTGGGAAGACGGGCCGTGGGAATATGAGAATATGGGGCCCCTGCATGAAATGATGTTTTATGGGATTGACTGGAAAATCGATCAGTAAATATATGATTAGTGGACGAGAGATACAGTGTATGGCCGGTTGAATGCCTTCACTCGGAACTGTTGACAAGGGAGAACAAACATAATGAAACGAATTATATCGCTTCTTGGACTGCTGGGTATGGTGGTCATGGTCGGCGTCGGGTGCGACTGGACATTCGGCGGCGGCGTCGATAGCTGGAACAAACGGTGGAATTGGGTCAATTTCAGCGGAGTATATCGCGGTGTGGGTGGGGGCGTACTGGTCACCGATTTCACGGTGACGCCGGGAACGCCCGGCGCGACCAATGCGGTATCCAACGAGGTGATTGCGAGAGGCAATGGCGTCAGTTCCATCTTTTCCGGTGTTTTAAACAGGATCCCGGTGGTGCCCGGATCCGTTACCATCACGGAAGCCGCCATTACGCTGGTGGATGACGGAGCGGAGGGACTTTCGGGGTCCGGTGCCACCGGCACAATCGATTACGGTACGGGAGCGTGGTCCATTGATCTTGGTTATTCTCCCTCGGATGGCAATGCGATCCGCGCCAGTTATTCCTACACCGTGGCCGGCGCCGAAGGGACCGGCGGCGCGGGTCCCGGTACCACGCGGGTGACCATAAACTCGTTCACCGTGCACCAGGAAGGCGAAACACTTCAAGTCACGGACAACAACGGGGCCGTATTTAAAGGCAAGATGGGAAGTATTCGTGGAAGCGGCGGGTACGACGGCCATGGCACACCGAGCGTTGGGGAAACCATTATTGCCCAGTATTCGGTCAAGGGAGTGAGTGCCTCGGGTTTGAACGTGGAAATCGTCGGTACCTTCCAGGCGATGATAGGTGACGCCGATGTGGGTCAGTATTTTCTGACGAGCCGGCGCATGTACGGCACATGGATTGAAGTAGGCGGGCGGACCGGTGATGTCAATGGGCAGGCTGCTCCCTTGACCGTGAGCGGCCCCGTCGATTCGCCTGATACCGACTGATTGGGCAACCGCCCCAGGGGTTAACCCAGATACTTTCCTGCAATCGGCGCAAGGTTGCGGCGGGTTTCTTCCGGAACCTGTTCCGCCTGTGTGATGACGGCGTTCTCGAGGGCGTTGCCGCAGGAACATGGGCGGTCCTTGGTTAATCGAGCAGTTGCGCGGCGCAATATTTCCCCGGCCAACCCCGCATTGGCCTTGAGATTAGCCAGTACCAGGTCCGCGGTCACGGTCTCCTCCGATTCGTGCCAGCAGTCATAATCCGTCACCATGCATACCGGGGCATAACAGATTTCCGCTTCACGGCATAGTTTTGCTTCCGCGAGACTGGTCATGCCGATCACGTCGAATCCGTGCCGCCGGTAATACAGCGATTCGGATTTTGTGGAGAAGGCGGGACCTTCCATGTTGACATAGGTGCCTCCGTTTTGAACGCGCTGGCCCTGGTGGCGCGGGTCACCGGAGACGATTTCCTGGGTCACGGCATGCAGGTGGCGCCGAAGATCCGGGCAAACCGGTTCCGCAAAGGCGATGTGGGCGATCAGGCCGCGGCCGAAAAAGGTATGATCGGTCGAACGCTTGGTCCGGTCAAAATACTGGTCCGGCAAACACACATCCCGGGGACGCAGGTCTTCGCGCAGACTGCCCACTGCGCTGATGCCGATGATCCGCTCCACGCCCAGCTTTTTAAAGCCGAATATATTCGCGCGGTGATTCAACTCGGAGGGCAGGATACGGTGCCCATGCGCGTGACGGGGGAGGAAATATACTTCCACGGAACCCAGGCGGCCGCGTGTATAGGCGTCCGAAGGCTCGCCAAAGGGCGTTTCCATGTGTATGGGTTCCGCATCCCGCAATCCCGCGAGATCGTACAGGCCTGTTCCGCCGATGATGCCGAGTTTCATGTGAACCTTTCAATTGCTGTATCGGGTTTACACGCGTGAACCATGTTCGGTGCGCGCTTCAATTGTTCTTTGTCCAGCGTAATCAATTGTGAGCCGTAGTGAAGAGCCGTCGCGACATACAGCGCGTCCGTCCCCCGGAGTCTGTATTCTGTTGCGGCGGTTACGGCCCGGAGCGCATGACGATCATCTATGGTTACCAGGGTTAACAACGGCAATGACAAGAGGGCTTCGGCAAATTCCGTTGCCCGAACGGGATCGTCACCGGTTCGCACCAATGCGGCGGCCGTTTCCACCGGGAGTATGGCGGGTTCGATGAGCGGTATATCCTGATCGCGAAGCCATCTCAGCAACGCATGACTCGCATCATGCCCCGGCTCGCGTCGGCGGCAGGCCGCGACAAAAACACTGGCATCCAGAGTCAGCAACAACGCCATTTTACCGCCTCGCTCGCGTAAGTTCGGTTACGGCGGATTGACGCCGTGATGGTTTCCGTCCGATCCCTTCGGCCAGCGCGAGGACATGATCCCAAGCCTCACGAGAGGTTGGATGTTTGCGCGGGTGGTGATAATCGGGTGGAGCCAATACGGCAACCGGTTTGTTCCAACGTGTGACCGTATAGGTCGCCTTGTTTTCAGCCACCCGTCCGACCACTTGCGAGGTGTGTGTTTTCAACTCGCGAATACCGATTTCCTTTTGGGATTTGCTGGTCTTCATTACCCAAGAGGGTCACATATATAACCACAATTGTCAAGTCGTGTGCCTTCTCACTTACTTGACCGATCGTGCGCTGTTCCGATTAAGCAGTTGGACGATTACGCCGGCCATTAAATAGTGTCTGGTTCATCCCGCCCTGGCGAAGCATCCGGTAGTTCCTGTTCCTTGTGCCGGTTTTTATCCATAATCGTGCGACGAGGGCGTTCCGCCGCAGGCGGACAGGCTGTGGCTCCATATTCCGCGTTGTTTCTTCACCATGGAGCCCCGGCGCCCCCGCTGGGCGGGACACGGCACGAGCAATAAATCACTCACCTGCGTTTAAAGTGGATAACCACTATTGAATGGCCGGCGTAATATATCGCTGTATCGAATCCTGTTTCCTTTCGGTTGACGATTACGGCGACGACTACGGTGGACGATTCTGCCTTCACTCGTAATCCGTTCTCGTCGCGCGTTCTCGTCCACCGATGAGCCGGGATTGAACAAGCAGGGAAGCAGAACCCCGCCGGGCGGGACACTTCACGGGCACTAAATCAATCACATGCGTTTAAAGTGGATAGCCACTATTGAATTAGCGGCGTAATATATCGCTGTATCGAATCCTGTTTCCTTTCGGTTCACGATTACGGCGACGACTACGGCGAACGATTCTGTCTTCACTCGTAATCTGTTCTCGTCGCCGTCATCGTCCACCGTGGAACATGGAAAGAACAAGGAAAGAGCCTGCGGGGATATTATTTGCTTCATGCCGGGGAAATTCCTAGTATAACGCTGAAAACCAGTTGGAGATCCGGAAATGTCCATGAACATTGTAGCGGTAATTATGGGGGGCGGAGAGGGTTCGCGCTTGAGTCCGTTGACCCGCGATCGCGCCAAGCCCGCCGTTCCGGTCGGCGGAAAGTATCGACTGGTGGATATTCCCATCAGTAACTGTATCAACAGCAACATCCGCCGCATCTATCTTCTCACCCAGTTCAACAGCGTTTCCCTGCATCAGCATGTGCAGTCCACGTTCCAGTTCGATGCGTTCAGCCGGCGTAGTTTCGTGCGTATTCTGGCGGCCCAGCAGACGCCCGGCGCGGCCCTGTGGTATACGGGGACGGCGGACGCGGTTCGCAAGACGTTCAGTCATTTCATGGACGAGGAGCCAGACCTGATCGTTGTGCTTTCCGGGGATCAGTTGTTTCGCATGGACTTTACGGATGTGATCGAGCAGCACCTGCAAAACAAGGCGGATGTGACGATTACCACCAAGCCGGTGCCGCGATCCGAAGCCGGTTCCCTGGGGATCATGCGGGTGGATGAGACGAGCCGGATTATTGATTTTGCCGAAAAGCCGGGTTCCGGGCCGGAGCTGGACGCGTATCGCGCACCGCAAATGGAAGAAGAACGGTTTTTGGCGAGTATGGGCATCTATGTGTTCAATACGCGGGCCTTGGCGGAACTGCTCAAGGATGAAACATACCGGGATTTCGGCCGGGATGTGATTCCGAATGCCATCAAATCATACCGTGTCTGCAGTTATGTGTTTGACGGGTACTGGAAGGATATTGGAACCATCGGCAGTTTCTGGGAGGCCAATCTGGCCCTGACGGATCCACTGCCGGCCTTCAGTTTCTATGACGTAACCCGGCCGATCTATACCCGGATGCGATATCTTCCGCCCTCAAAGATCAACCGGTGTGACATCAACCGGGCCCTGGTAACGGAAGGGTGTATCATTTCCGGGCATCGGGTGTTGCATTCGATCATCGGGATTCGCGCCGTGGTGGGGGAGGGCGCCGTGCTGGAGCATTCCGTTGTGCTGGGAGCGGACTATTACGATGCCAATCTCAAGACTCCGAAATCACCGCCGTTGGGCATCGGGAGGGAATGTTATATCCGGAACGCCATCATCGATAAGAATGTGCGTATCGGGGATGGATGTTATATCACGCCGGATGGTAAGGAGGACAATACGGTGACCCGGTCGTACGCGGTGCGGGACGGGGTGATCGTGATTCCCAAGAACACGGTGATTCCTCCGGGTACCCATTTATAAATTGTTGATTTTCGATTTTTGATTGAATGGGTTTGGATGTTGTCCGGTTATTGATTTACGGCTTTCTTCCGGTTGCCGGCGTAGAAGGGGTAGCGGTTCGGGTCCACGCCGGGGGTCCGGTATTTCCATCGTTTGTACATCCACAACCACGCGCCCGGATGGGTCCGAATGGCATTTTCAATGACGTGGACAATATCGAATGTGCAGGCCCTCACCGCCTGTTCCCTCTCTTCAGACGCATACCGGTCCGGCGTGATTTTTTCCGCGGTGTGAACGTAATAGGAGCCGTCTCGATCCGGTATGCAGAACCCGAAAAGGATGTCGGTTTGGGTGCGTAGAGCCAGGGTCGCCGCCGCGTCCGATACGGGGGCGGGAAGGCCGAAGAAATCCAGGAATACGCCGCCTTTGGACGGTTTTATGTTTTGATCCAGAAGCAAGCCCACCTTTTCCTTTGCCTTAAGGGCTTTCAACATACCGCGCACGGCGCCATTTCGCGCCAGGATTCTTTGGCCGGAAACGGATCGGATTTGATGAAAAAGCGGTTCCACGGCGGGATTGGCCAAGGGGGCGGCCACGCTGTGCAGGGGATATCCTTTCAGGGATACCGCATGACCGAGCAATTCCCAGTTTCCAAGATGCGCGGTGATGCAGATATGGGGTTTGTGCTGAAACACTTCATCCAGGCCGGGATCGAAACGCACATGAGCGGGGATCCGTTTGGCGGAGTGCCTCGAAAACCAGAGAATATCCAGTGTGACGAGGGCAAATGTCTGAAAGGATTCCTGCAGGATTTTCTTCTTTTCGCGGGGTGTCCGGTGTTCCTGAAAGGCGATATCCAGGTTGGCCTTGCCCACGTTGCGCAGTCGGGGGGACAGGTAATACCCCAGCCATCCGGCCACGCGGGCCAGCCGGACCACCCCGCGCCGCGGAAGCATGGGAATAAAAAGAAGCCCTATGCGGACCAAAACAACTTCAAGGGCTTTTCGGATCCGTTTCAGGGCGCTCATGATGCAAAAAATGAGCCGGGTGGGACTCGAACCCACGACCACAGGCTTAAAAGGCCCGTGCTCTACCAACTGAGCTACCGGCCCATTGAAATCCGGTTTGGCTGTTTATCAACAGGTACGCAACCCTATGTAAAATATCCGGCCTTGTCAAAGACTTCGCAAGGCTTCCGGCGTTGCGTTAAAATTGAACCGAACACCATGTCATGCTATGGTGCGGATCTTTCAATATGAACAATCACGAATATTCCGACAGGGTTTGCCCCGGCCGTGCTCTCTGGGCGCTGGTGTTCCTGTTTGGCGGTGCGCTGCTGTTGGGGTTGCTGCTGGCGCCGCCGGTCTTCCATGGACTTCTGTTTGTGGGTCGTACCGTGCCGGGGCTGGAGGAGCTGCGCAATCTTGAATTCGGACGGGTGGCAAACCGGTGTGTGCTGGCCTGCCTGATTTTCGGGGTATGGCCGGCGGCGCGATTCGGGCGGCTCCGGCCTGCGACGCTTGGATACCGCCCCGGTGAATCGTGGTGGCGGCCTTCTCTTCTTGGCTGGATGGCCGGTGTGGTATCCATATTTGTGTTGTATGCCGTCGGTTGGCGACTCGGCGCGTATCATTGGGCGCCCCGAACGGATGTGAACCTGGCCGTCCGGGTTCTGGGTTTTCTGGCGGGGGGCTGGATGGTCGGGGTGATTGAAGAAACCATTTTCCGGGGATGGATGTTCGGTATGATGCGACGGGTAACGGGGTTCATCGCGGCGGCGACCCTGTCGAGCGTTTTGTTTTCGGCCGTGCATTTCATTTCCCCGGATCCGCCGCTCGGTGTCGTGCATGCCCCCTGGCATGCCGGTTTGTCCCTGCTTCCCCACGCTTTTGGACGCGGCGGCGTATGGGCCGACTATGTTCCCTATGCCTTGACCCTTTTTGTCATGGGCCTTCTTCTGTGCACGTTGTGGGATTATTCCCGGCGGATTTATTTCATCATCGGATTGCATGCCGGGTGGGTGGTGGTGCTTCAATCGGGACGGTATGTTCTGGACCGGGATCCGGATCCTCCCATCGGATGGTTCGGGCAGGATGTCGGCCTGGCGTATGCGCCCGTCACCTTTTTGATGGTGTGCGCATGGTTGGCGGGTGCGTGGTATGTCCGGAGAAGAAGGCGATGAGCCTGATGGATCTTCTTTATCCGCGCCGGTGTCACGGTTGTCATGGATCCGTCGAGAGTGAGTCCCTCTATTTCTGTTGGGATTGCCTTTCTGAAATTACCTGCGTGGAACCCCCTTTCTGCTCCATTTGCGGGGATCCGGTTCCGGGCCGGATCGATCACGAATATGTCTGTTATCACTGTTCCCGGAAGCCTCCGCATTTCGATCGGGCCCGTTCCGCGGGGCGTTACGAGGGACTGCTGGGGGACGCGCTCCGGGATTTGAAATACAACGGGGCGGTCTGGTTGGTCCCGGATCTGGCCCGGATTCTACACGCGTGTGTACAGACCCATTATGCCTTGTTGGAGATTGATGTTTTGTGCTACGTTCCGATGTATTCGACACATCAACGAGAACGGGAATATAATCAGGCTCAATTACTTGCGGTCGCCCTGGGGCGCCTGATGGGAAAACCGGTTCGGCGGAGAGGATTCAGGCGCTTATTCATGGCGGGTAGTCAGACGGGTTTGACGGCTTCCGAACGGGCCGCTAATGTAAAAAACGCTTTTGCTTGCGGTCGTGGCGGTTTCAACCCGTTCTTTCGGGAAGGGCGCCGCAGTGCCTGGGCGGGATTGAGTTGCTTGTTGATTGATGATGTAATGACGACCGGCGCCACGGTCAGCGAGTGTGCCCGGGCCTTGAAAGCGGACGGCGTTCGTCATGTGTATGTAGTCACGGCGGCCCGGGGTTAATCGGGAGTGTATGAATGGCCTTATTCGGCAGAAAGCATTATTCAACGGTCAAGGTCAAGAAGCGGGATATCCCCGCGGGCATGTGGTTGAAATGTCCCGCATGCAACGAGATCATGGATACGACCATTCTGTCCCGGGCGCTCTGGGTTTGTCCCAAGTGTTCCCATCACTTCCAGGTATCCCGCGAGGACCGGTTGGCCATGCTGCTGGATGAAGGGTCCTTTGAGGAGTGGGATAAGGATTTGTTAAGCGTGGACCGGTTGGGATTTACGGGGGCGGCCTCGTACACGGACAAGCTTGAGGATAACGTAAAGAAGACGGGCCACAAGGACGCGGTAACGTGCGGGTGTGGACGCATGAACGGGCATGAGGTGGCACTGGCGGTCATGGATTTCAAGTTTCTGGGCGCGAGCATGGGGGCGGTCGTGGGAGAGAAAATCGCCCGGTTGATCGAACGGGCCACCCAACAACGCATTCCGGTCGTTATTTGCTGTGCGTCCGGCGGGGCGCGCATGTATGAGGGGCTCTACAGTTTGATGCAGATGGCAAAGACCAGCGGCGCGCTGGCCCGGTACCGGGAGACGGGTATGCCGTACATTTCCATTCTTACCCATCCCACCATGGCCGGGGTCATGGCCAGTTATGCCACGCTGGGCGATGTGATCGTGGCGGAACCGGGCGCGCTCATCGGTTTTGCCGGGCCGCGCGTGATCAAGGAAACCACCCAGCAGGATTTACCGGCGGGCTTTCAGCGAAGTGAGTTTTTGCTCAAGCACGGACTGCTGGACAAGGTGGTGCCGCGCAAGGAATTGAAGGAAACGATTGTTCGATTGATCGAATACATGACTCCGGGGGGCGCCGAACATGCCACCGGCTAGCCGCGCTCGAGCGGCGTCCGCATCGACCGCGGCCCGGCCACGGGGGGCGCCTGTCGGCCCGGGCGTCCGGTTGCCCGCGTGATGAGCTTGGCGGACCAGGAAGATACCCGTGCCCACGTCCCATGATCCAGACCGGCAAGACGCGATGAAACGATTTTTCGCGCGTACGGCGCATGGCATCAAGCCGGGGTTGGAGGTCACGCAAGCCGTTCTGGAGCCGTTCGGCCATCCACAAAAGAGTTTTCTATCCATTCACGTGGCCGGAACCAATGGGAAGGGCTCCGTCTGCGCCATGATCGAGTCCGTACTTCGGGCCGCCGGCCTTAAGACCGGCCTGTACACCTCTCCGCACCTGGTCAATTTCAATGAACGGATCCGGGTATCGGGACATTGCATATCCGATTCCGATCTGGCCGCGTTGATGGACGAGGTCGAATCCGCCGCGGACACGGTGACCCGTGCGAAGGGTTTGCGTCCGGCCACGTTTTTCGAGTTGTCCACGGTCATGGCGTATGAGCATTTCCGGAGGCAGGGGGTTGAGATCGCCGTGATTGAAACCGGGATGGGGGGGCGTTGGGATGCCACGAATGTCCTTGATCCCTTGATCGCTGTGATTACGGGCGTCCATCTGGATCATACGTCCTATCTCGGAACGGATATTACGGCGATTGCCGGGGAGAAGGCCGGGATTATCAAGCCCGGCCGCCCTGTCGTCTGCGGGCGTTTGTGCGATGCCGCTAAAACGGTTGTGAAGACGGCCGCCCGGGAGGCGGATGCTTCCTTCATTGATATGGCCGAGACTATTTCCGTTCGTCGTGTAGGAGAGGACGCCGGCGGGCAAATCCTTCGCGTGGAAGGGGCTTCGGCTTCCTATGGAACCCTGCGTTCGGCCTTGATCGGTCCGCATCAGCTTGAGAATTGCGCGTTGGCCGTGGGTGTTCTTGAAGTGCTCGGAGCGGTGTATTCCATGGATATTGGCGCGGAGGCGATGGGTCGGGGGTTGGCGTCATGTCGATGGCCGGCTCGAGGCCAATGGCTGGGCCGGGAGCCCCGCGTACTGCTGGATGCCGCGCACAATCCGGACGGGGCCGGGGCGCTGGTGAAGATATTGCATACACGGGATGCCGGCGTTAAGCTGGGTCTGGTCGTCGGCTTTTTGGAGGACAAGGATGCGCCGGGATTCATGAAGGTCTTGGCGGATGCCGTCGACCGGTGTTGGGTGGTGCCGGTGGAGAGCGCCCGATCGATGCCGGTCCCGGATATGGTGGCGGCGTGTCGCGCGGCGGGGCTGTCGCCCGGTCACGGCGAATGGGAGACGGTCTGGGAGGAGGCGGTTCGCTGGGCCCGGCGGGAATCGGCTGAACTGTGTGTGGCCGGATCGATCTATCTCGCGGGCGCCGTGCTCAAACGGCAGTGGGGCGAGGGGGGGGTGTGCCGTTGGTTTGCGGGTGCCGACATGGAAAAGACGACATAAAGAGAACGCTTTGGGTGACGGGGGCCGGTTCATTCCGGTGTGCGATGAACAAGGTTTTGAATATTGCGGGAGGATCGAGGTTCCCCGCCGTGATCTGGATGGAGGATGATGGTGAAGGTGGCATTGGCATGTGGCGGCACGGGGGGACACATATTTCCCGGACTGGCGACGGCTCACGTACTGCGTTCCCGCTCCCACGAAGTGCCGTTGTGGCTCACGGGAAAGGACATTGAAAAGACTGCGGTGGGCGATTGGGACGGGCCTGTTATTTCCGTGCCTGCGGAAGGATTCACCGGCGGCCCGTCTTTCCAATCGGTCCGGGCGGCCTGGAAAATGCTCAAGGCGGGACGATCCTGTACCCGTCTCATGCGGGAAAACAAACCCGATGTCCTGCTGGCCATGGGAAGTTACGCGTCGGCGGGACCGATCATGGCGGCTCGCCGCCTCAACGTTCCTTATGTCCTGCATGAAGCCAATGTTTTGCCGGGCCGGGCCGTGTCCTTTTATTCCCGCCGGGCCGCGGCGGTTGCGGCTTCTTTTGAGGAAACGCGGCACTATCTGTCCCGCCGACGACTGGTGATTACCGGCATGCCGTTGCGCAGGAACCTGCAATGGAGCGATTGTCACCCCCATCTCGATATGCCCGATCGCCATGCGTTCACCCTGCTGGCCACGGGCGGAAGCCGTGGTGCGCGACGGTTGAATGAGGTGGTGTCGGAAGCGCTTTGCACCATCAAGCGGGCAGGGCGCCGAATTCAGGTTCTGCATCTTGCCGGTCGGGAAGATGAGGAATACGTCCGCAGTCGGTATGAAAAACACGGGGTTCCGTCCATCGTGCATGCGTTTGTCCATGACATGGCGCCGTTGTATGCCGCGGCCGATTTGGCGATCTGCCGCGCGGGCGCTTCGACGTGCGCGGAGTTGGCCGCGTTCGCTGTCCCGGCGCTCCTGGTCCCGTATCCGTACGCGGCGCATGATCATCAAACCGCCAATGCGCGGGCCCTGGAACGGTCCGGCGCGGCCGATGTGGTGGCGGAGAAAGATTTAAGTGTCTCGTGGCTCGTGGACTATATCACGGGCAGCATGGACAATCCGAAGCGCCTGGCCCGGATCAGCGCCTCCCTCAAGAGCCGGTCTCAGGAACATGCCGCGGAACGTCTGGCGGACCTGGTGGAAGAGGTTGGACAGAGGTAGGCATGGACGGGGGGGCGCCGCTTCGCGGTGGCATGCCGGGTGTGGGATCACTGGTTTTGGGTCGAACGGTTGAGTAAGTGTATAGAGTAAGTGTTCGGAGTGAGTGTGTGGAGTATGTGAGTGCCGAAGGGGCGATTGCGGTGGCCCGGTTGTTGCCTGACGTCCGATGGGTATGGAAGCCGAAACGGTCATGAGTTTTGATGCGATAGAGTCCTGTTTGAAAAGAGGGAAGGGCGCTGTACATCTCCTGGGTGTGGCCGGTTTCGGAATGGCCGGCCTGGCGATTCTTCTGCAGGCTCGCGGGTTTCGCGTCAGCGGATGCGACTTGCGGGAAAACCGTCTGACCGATCGGCTTAAGCATTTGGGCGTCAAGGTGATGCGGGGGCATGATCCCGCGCATATTGAGTCCGGTCTCTCCGCGGTGATTCGTAGTACCGCCGTGTCCCCGGCGCATCCCGAGGTGCGGGCGGCCCGGGAACGGGGTGTTCCTGTTTGTCGTCGCGGCGAAGTGTTGGCCGGCCTGATTCGCGACCGACGTTCCATTGCCGTGAGCGGAACGCACGGGAAGACCACCACGGCGGCGATGATGGCACAGGTTCTGTGCCGGACCGGGTTTGAGCCGGATTATTTTGTGGGCGGCGAGATGGATCACTTCGGCGGGGTGGCCGCCTCCGGGCGTGGCGAATGGATGGTTGTGGAGGCCGATGAAAGCGATGGAACCGTATCTCTCTATGAGCCGGATATTGCGGTTATCACGGGCGTTGACTACGATCATATGGAGCATTTCGACAGCGAGGAGGAGTTTGTCCGATGTTTTCAGACATTTGCGGATCGCACGCGTGAGCGGTTGTACTACTGTGGTGAAGATCGGATGGCCGAGCGGGTGTGTGCGCATCGGGGAATTTCATATGGGTTGGGGCGAACGCATGATTATCATGTTCGCGACCTCGTGGAGGAGGCTCAAGCGACTGAATTTTCATTATATCGGAATGACCGGAGATTGGGGAAGATTCGTATTCCGGTTTCAGGACGGCACAATGTATTGAATGCCCTTGCCGCCTGCGCCGTGTGTTACGATCAGGGTGTTTCCGTTGAATCCTTGTCCGGTGCATTGAGCCGGTTTGAACCGGTTCGACGGCGGTTTGAGCGGATATGCGGTGGCCGGGGAATCGAGGTCTATTCGGATTATGCGCACCATCCCGCGGAAATCCGGGCCGTTATGGATTCGGCTCGACGGTTGAAGCCGCGCCGCGTGGTGGCCATATTTCAGCCGCATCGGTATTCCCGGACACGGGCGTTGGGCCCGGATTTTCCCCCGGCATTTGACGGGGTCGACGAGTTGATCTTGGCTCCGGTGTATGCCGCGTCCGAGCACCCTGTGGAAGGCGGAACCGTGGAGGATTTGCGCGCCCATTTCAGGACGTACGGGCGGATTTCGGTGGTATCGGAATCGTCGTTGGAAGCGGCTTGGAACCGGGCGCGGGACGGGCGGCGGGAAGGCGATCTTCTGTTGATTATCGGCGCGGGGGATGTGGAAACAATAGCGGAATGGGCGCGCGCGGAGTGGGGGGCTTAGTTCCCGAAAGTACGCGTTATGCGAAAGGCGGGTATGCGCTTTAATAAGGTTGCGGTGTTGAAGGGCGGCGATTCGGCGGAGCGGGAAGTCTCACTCCGGTCCGGCGCCGCCATTGCCGACGGACTGCGGAAAAAGGGATATGATGTGGTCGAGATCGATATGCCGGATCGGCAACTGGTTTTGCCGGCGGATACCGATGCGGTCTTCATCGCCCTGCACGGTGCGTTTGGTGAAGACGGCGGAGTGCAGAAGGAGCTGGAAGCAAGGGGCATTCCCTATACCGGTTCCGGTCCGGAATCGAGTCGGAAGGCGTTTGACAAGTCTATCAGCAAGGGAATTTTCATGGCGGAGGGCATACCGACGCCGACGTATGAGATTCTCAAGCAATCCGAAAAGCGCACGCTCTCTCTTCCGGTCGTGGCCAAACCGGTCCGACAGGGTTCCAGTGTCGGGGTACACCGGGTATTTCACGAGGAGAATTGGCTTCCGGCCTTTGCCGATGTGCTTCAATACGGGGATGAAGTACTGGTTGAATCGTATATTTCCGGAACGGAGTTGACGATAGGCGTGGTGGGCGATCGTGTGTTGCCGGTCTTGGAAATTCGTGCTCCGGAGGGTTATTATGATTACCGTGCGAAATATTCCTCGGGGTTGACGGAATACCTGGTGCCGGCGCCCGTTTCGGACCACACGGCCAAGTGTTGCCGGGAGCTCGCGTTCCGTGCGTTCAAGGCGCTGGGTTGTTCGGGTATGGCGCGCGTTGATTTCCGTCTGCGCGAGGATGGGGCCCTATACGTTCTGGAAGTCAATACCATTCCGGGATTTACCGAGACAAGCTTGTTGCCGAAAGCGGCGCGTGCCGTGGGAATCGATTTTCCGGATCTTTGCGATATGGTCTTGAGATTGGCGATGGGAAAATAGTATCCTGACACCATGTGGACTTTCAATCAATCCGGCCGGAGACGAGCTGGACGCCGGCGCTCAAGCCGGCGTCCGCGCGTATATCGCGTGAATGCCCGTCTGGCGGAACAAAAAAAGGAGCGCCGTCATCGGGTCGGCGGACTCGTACTGTTTCTGACAATTGCCGCGGCCACCGTATGGTTGGCCCTGATGGGGGCGCGGGTATTCGGAGACATGCTGTTCCGGGAGAACGATCTGTATCGGATACGCCGGTATGAATTATCGTCCGACGGCATATTGAGCGATGCCCATATACGTGAATTCGCCAAATTGCGCGATGCGCGCAATCTGTTCGCGGTGGACCTGAAACAAATCCGGCGCGATCTCAAGAGTGTTCCCCTGGTACGGGACGCGGAAGTGCGCCGGGTATTGCCGGATACGTTGTATATCCGGGTGTCTGAGCGAACGGCGCTGGCCCGTATCGGCGTCATGAACGGACAATATTTCCTGGCGGTGGATCATGATGGACATGTATTCGGCCTGGGTTCACAGGTTTCTCGCGTGCCGCTGATTACCGGGTTTCATGGGACCGGATTGCGGCCGGGACGCATTATACATGATGCGCATGCGCGGGATGCGTTGCGCGTGCTGGACTTGTGCGAGCAACGGGCGGTCGGCCGGAAAATCCGGATTCGCTCGATTGATGTTGCGCATCCGGAATACCTGGAACTGGTTTTGGCGGAGGGGGAGGAGGTCCGTCTTTCGCGGGAGAACATGGAGGAACAGTTGGCCCGGTTGGCGGATATTCTTCAGGACGCACGGGATCGCGGTCGTGTCGCCAAAACAATCAATTTAACGGGAAGCCAGAACGTGCCCGTTGTGTTCTATTGAAGTAGAGGAATTTTATTCATGGCCTTGCCGCCTGTTGTTTCGTTGGAAATTGGAACGAGTAAAGTCCGGGCCCTGGTGGGAGAAATTCGTGAAGACGGATACATCATGGTCACGGATGTCGGGGAATGTCCTTCACGCGGCGTACGCAAGGGCGAGATCATCGATTTTGACAACGCGCTGGCTTGTGTGCGGGCCGCCCTGCAGGAGGCCGAAGACAAGGGGCGTGTTACCATCAACCAGGTGAACCTGCTCCTGTCCGGCGGTCACATTCAGAGCGTGGTGAATCGCGGAACCATTCCTGTTATGGGCGAGGGGGGGGAGATCACCCCGGAGGACATTGAGCAGGCCAAGGATACCGCGCGGGCCATCAGCCTTCCCCCGGACCGGGACATTCTGCATACCATACCCCAGCATTTTTTTGTGGATGACCAAGCGGGTGTGATCAATCCGGAGGGCATGGTCGGCGCCCGGCTGTCCGTGTCCATGCTGATTCTACACGGCATCCGGAATCGGGTGCACAGCGCCATGAAGGTGGTATCCAGTGCGCAGACGGAAGTGGCCCATATTGCGTTCGGCGGCCTGTGTTCGGCATTGGCCGTTCTGACAGCCGAACAAAAGGAAAGCGGCGTGGTCCTGCTCGATCTGGGCGGCGGGACGACGGACTACGTGGTGTACGCCGACCGGACCATTGCGGCGGCGGGATGCATCGCGTTGGGCGGCGATCATGTGACAAACGACCTGGCGCTTGGGCTCAAGGTACCTATTACGCGCGCCGAAAAGCTTAAGATCGAAAACGGTTCCGCATTGGTCGATGTCGCCACCCGGGATCAACACGTGATGGTGCCTTCCGCGGGCGGATTTGCCGGCCGGGCGGTACGTGTGGGTGATATCCATACGATCATCCATGCGCGCATGAGTGAAATCGTCGGTATGATTCGTGATGAGATCGAAGGGCTGAATCTGAAGCACCAGATTGGCGGGGGGGCGGTCTTGACGGGCGGCGGTGCGCAACTGAACAAGATGGAGGTATTGACCAGCGATATTCTCGATATGCCGTGTCAGATTGGGCGGCCGCGGAACGTAACGGGATTGGCGCTGGCCACCGAGGGTCCGGAGTATGCCGCGCCGGCCGGGATGTTGCGGTACGGGGCGAAACCCTTGGAAGCGGGCGGCGCATTCGGGCCCATTGCCGATATGTTGAAACGGTTTTTCAGACGGTAGCGGGGGATTATGCGGGAACCGGAAAAAATTACGGAGAACCACGACATTCTCGAACCCTGCCGCACCATGGTGATCGGTGTGGGCGGCGGCGGTGTTCATGCCGTTTCCCATATGCGAGGCGTCTGGACCGAAGGGCCCGATCTGGTCGCGGTGCACACCGACGGCAAGATGCTGAACGACAGCAAGGTAGCGAGGAAGATTCAGATAGGGGCCGGAATTACCAACGGTATGGGATGTGCGGGGGATCCCATGACGGGGAAACGCGCGGCCCAGGCCGATTACCCGTTGGTCCGCGAGCTGTTTACGAATGTGGATCTGGCCTTTATCGTGACGACGCTGGGGGGTGGGACGAGTACGGGCGCCGCCCCGGTCATAGCCCAGGTGGCCCGGGAAGAGGGCGTGATGTGCCTGTGTGTGGTCTCCATGCCGTTTGCATTCGAGGGAGAGGAAAAGCAACGGGTCGCGCAAGGAGGACTGGACCGCCTGATCACGTGTTCCGATGCCGTTATCTGCATGCCCAATGAACGCCTTGTCGAACAGATGGGCGCATGGAAGAGCCTGGCGCATGCCCTGAAAAGAGCGGATGCTGAATTGGCCGCCGGACTGAAGGCCTTATGGATGCTGTTCCGGCAGACCGGGATCATTCATCTGGATTTGTCCGATGTGCGCAAGTTGGTGGAACACGACAGCCATTATTGCGTGTTGGCTATTGGCGAGGCGACGGGGAAGGAAAAGGCCAAGTCCGCGGTACAGGCCCTGCTCAAACATCCGGTCCTGGAGGGGGGCAAACAGCTGACTCGAACAACGGGGATTATGGTCGGAATCATGGGCGGGACGGATCTTACGCTGGCGGAAGTGAATGACGTAGTGGGGGCCATATCCGAAGCCACATCGGGCAACGTGCGTCTGATGGTTGGCGCCGGTGCGGAAAAAGGGGAACGCAACCACCTGACGGTGGTTGTTCTGGCCGCCGAAAAACGGCCGGAACCCGTATCCGAAGAAAAGGAGCCGGCCCCGGAACCTGAAAAAACATCCGCGGGCAAGCCACGCGGCCGCAAACAGCCGAAACAGGAAAGCCTGGTTTTTGATCAGCCCGGGCGCGGTCGGTTCAAGGGGGTCGAACCCACCTACTACGAGGGGGAAGATCTCGACATACCCACGTTTATTCGCCGGGGCATCCGACTCAAGGACCGATGAGTCCGCCCGGCCTGATCGAGATGAATGGCGGGCCGAACACGCTTGTTCATTTCAACATGCCCGGACGGAGAAACGGATTGTTCTCTTTTTCAAACCCAATGGTCGTCATGGGGCCGTGTCCGGGATATACCCTTGTGTCATTCGGTAATTGCGCCAGTTTACGCAGGGAGCCGGACAGAACAGCGGGATCGCCTCCCGGTAAATCCGTTCGACCGACCGATCCTTGAAACAGGGTGTCGCCGGAGAACAGCACGCCGTGTTCAAAGAAATACAGGCTGACTCCTCCCGGTGTATGGCCCGGCGTCTCCATGATGCGGTAAGGGAATTCCGCGTCTGTCCATTCGGCCCCGTCCTCCCACGCCCGCTCAATGGATCCCGGCGACCGCGGGGCCGAATAAAAGGGGGGCAACTGGTTGACCGGTTGGAAGGCCCAGCGGGCGTCCTCCGGGTGTAGTCCGATGGGGGCCGGGTGCCGCTCCCGCACCTCGGCCAGCGCGCTGACATGATCGATGTGACCGTGCGTGAGGAGGTAGGCATGAACCTGCACCCCGATCCGCTCGATGGCGGACAGAATACGGTCTGCGTCATCGCCGGGATCCACGATCAACGCCTCCCGCCGGTCGTTGTGCACGATATAACAGTTGGATTCGATGGGGCCGACGACCAAAGATTCAATGTGGATGGGAGAAACTGTTTCAGCCATGATGACTATCCATTTCGGTTGCGTTGTTGTGTGCGTAGGCGATAAAGCCTTTCCGTAAAGCCGCCCTCTTTTTCGAACGCCTCGGCCTGTGCCTGCATCTGACGCTTGATGAAGTACATGCACAGATTGAGGAGGGAAAGCGCGCCGTTTCCGGCCAGCGTGGCGGGCCGGATCTCGTTTTGGGCCAAAGGGCGAAACCCTTTGGTGGACAACACGCGTTTGAAGCTGGGCGAGGGCGAGGGAGGAGACACGGACCGACACGGAGGAGACACGGACCGACACGGACTGACACGGACGAAGATGTCGTCTCCGCCTCCTGTCCGTGTCAGTCCGTGTTTGTCCGTGTTCTTCCCCGTGTTCTTCTCCGTGTTCTGCCCCCGCCGTGTCTCGTCGGTTACCCAGGCGCGGAACTGGTCGAACGTGGCGCATCGCAACGCCTTGAAGCGCGCCAACGCCGGGTGATCGGGCGTCCATTCCGGAAGGCCATGGTGCTTCAGGAACGACGCGTAATCCCGGGACAGCTCATCCAGGCTTCCAAGTGCGATGCCGGTCAGCTTGATTTCGATTTTCTTGGAGGTGCCCGAATCCACGCTTCCTTCGGACAGATTGCGAGTTCCGCTCCGAGCCGCCTGTTCCATTTGATCATGGGTGCGGCTCTTTGAATCCACGAACTTGTCGCAAAAACGCACCGTGACATCATAGATCAACTCGGCCAATTGCCAGGATTTCGTGTTCCGGTACCCGCCGAATTTCGGGATCAGCCCTTCGTCGTTTTCGGGCTGATGCCCCCTCTGTTGCTTTTTGTCTTTCATGCGCCTGTTTTACCGATCAATTTATGAAAGGCGCTCTCGTCCAGGATCTGTACGCCGAGTTTTTGGGCCTTGTCCCGTTTGGAGCCGGGATTCTCTCCGGCGACCACGTAATCCGTTTTGGAGGAGACGCTGGAACTGACGGTTCCGCCGAGTGAGCGAATTATTTCCGAGGCTTCGTCCCGGGTGAAGTGATCGAGCGTTCCGGTCAGCACAAAAGTTTTCCCCTTCAAGGCCGCAGACGGCCCCACGGATGGCCGTGTCCGTTTCAACGTCACACCGGCGTCCTTGAGTTCCTCTATGATTTTCTGATTCCGGGGGTTCCGAAAGAAATTATGGATGCTTTGGGCGACCACTTCCCCGATATCGGGAATGGCGTCCAATTCCTCCAGACCGGCGTTCATCAGCGTATCAATATCGTTGAAATGCTCTTCAAGCGATTGCGCGGAACGGGCTCCAACGTGCCGTATGCCCAGGGCGTGTAAAACGCGCCAGAAGTCGCGCTTCCGGCTTGCGTCGATACCCTCCAACAGATTCTGCGCGGACTTGTCGCCCATCCGCTCGAGCTTCAGCAGGTCTTCTTTATTCAACCGATACAGATCCGTGATCGACTCAACCTGTTTTTGGTCAACCAGTTGTTCAATCAGGGCGTCTCCGAGTCCCTCGATATCCATGGCGCCCCGGGACGCAAAATGGCGCAGCCATTGTTTGCGTTGCGCCGGGCATTGAAGATTCTCGCATCGCAAGGCCACTTCGCCTTCGCGGCGGGTTGCCGGGCCACCGCACACGGGGCAGGTGTCCGGCATGTGAAATACGCGTTCCTTGCCGGTGCGGGCTTGCGTGTTTACGGACGCCACGGCCGGAATGACTTCTCCGGCTTTTTCAACCCGCACCCGGTCGCCGATGCGGATGTCTTTTCTGCGGATTTCGTCCTCGTTATGCAGGGTGGCCCGGCTGATGGTGGAGCCCGCCACCTTGACGGGTTCCAGTTCGGCCACGGGCGTCAGCACGCCCGTGCGGCCTACCTGCACCGTGATATCGCGCAGGGTGGTTTCGGCCTGTTCCGCCTCGTACTTATAGGCGATCGCCCAGCGCGGGCTTTTCGCAGTGAATCCCAGCCGTTCATAGAGGGCGCGTTCATTGACTTTGACGACTCCGCCGTCTATCTCGAACGGGAAGTCGTGCCGCATGGTTTGCAGTTCATCCAACGCGGTCAGCACTGCGTCGATGGAGTCACAAGGCCAAACCCGTTTATGACTGGGCAGGCCGAGTTGTTTCAAGGTGTCCAACAGGTTCCCGTGGGTATCAAAGGTCACGCCGTCCAACTCGCCCACGGAGTAGAACAAGGCGTCCAACGGGCGTTTTGCCACAACACGCGGGTCCAGTTGTTTGAGTGATCCGGCGGTCGCGTTCCGGGGATTGGCGAAGACGGTTTGCCCGGCCTCCTCGCGCTGTTGGTTCAACCGGGCGAATCCTTCCCGGGTCATGAACACCTCGCCGCGGACTTCCAGTACCGGCGGGGGGGTGGCGGTTCCCTTCAAGCTTTTGGGAATGGAACGAATGGTTTTAAGGTTTTCGGTGATGTTATCCCCCGTTTCACCGTCGCCGCGGGTGGCGCCAAGGACCAGGCGGCCGTTTTCATAGCGGAGATTGACGGCGACCCCGTCAATTTTCGGTTCCACGATGTAGCGGAAGGATTCGTCGGCCAGTAATTTGCGGATACGCGCATCGTAGCGGCGCACCTCGTCCTTGCTGTAGGTGTTGGACAGGCTCATCATCGGCACGGCGTGCCGGACGTTTTCAAATGATTCCAACGGGCGCCCGCCTACACGCTGGGTGGGGGAATCCGGAGTGACCAGGTCCGGGAATTCGGATTCGAGTTTTTCCAATTCCTTCACAAGCGCGTCGTAGGCCGGGTCGCTGATCTCCGGTTGCGCTTCCGTATAGTACAGCTCGTTGTGACGCTCGATTTCGCGCCGCAGAGACTCGATTCGGTTTTGGGCCTGTTTCCGGTTCATGGGGGAGGCGGTCTCGTTCTGCTGTTACGAACGTTCTTCCGGCGGAGCAAGATCAGGGCCGCTCCCGCGGCATTGGCCAGCACATCCCCGGCGTCCGCCTGGCGATAGGGGAGAAAAGATTGGACCAGTTCCATGGTCAGTCCGTACAGCGAAGACACGGCAAACGCCGCCCAGGCGGCGCGTAGCGGGGAATAGCGCCAAGCCTGGGTGAACGGCCGGAACAGAAGGAAAGCCATGACCCCGAACAGAAAAGCATGAACGATCTTGTCCGCATGCGGAAATATCCAGCGGGAGGGATCATCCGAAACGGGGAAAAGAAAGGCCAGCAACAGGTTCACGGGCAGACTTAAAAAGGCAAAAACCAACACGGCCCACGAAAGTGTGGGCAGCCACAACCGGGCCTTTTCGCGTGTGCTGGAATTCATGAAATTACTGTAGCGATTGGCGCGACATATCTCAAGCGTATGGATGAAGCGATGACAGAAAAGAGAATGAACGGGTGGACGAGGGAGTCTTTGTCCTCCTCTTTTTCGTAATCTTCGTGGGTTCTCGCCGTTATCGTCCACCGATGAGAATGGGAAGAGTAAGAGATGTGTCTCGAATAGGTTGTATGGCGCGGAAGTATTTTCTATGATGCGGGGGGATGACAAGAGCCATGCCGGAACATGAAGTCATAACCTTGTTGAAGCGCCTGGTGAGCATTCCAAGTGTCAATCCGGGGCATACGGACGATGTCTCGGTATCGGGAGAAATGCGCCTGGCGGAATACCTTGCCGAATGGCTGGAAGCGCGCGGGTTTGCCTTGTCCTGGGATATGGTTGAACCCGGGCGGCCCAACCTGATTGCTTCTTACGGTCCGGACACCCCGAAACACACCTTGCTTCTTGAATCGCATCTCGACACGGTCGGCGAGGACGGTATGACGATCAAGCCGTTTGACCCGCTTGTCCGTGAAGGCCGGATCTACGGCCGCGGGGCCTGCGATACCAAGGGTCCGATGGCCGCGGCCTTATGCGCTTTCCGGCCTCCCGTTCTCGAACGCCTGGCCGAGGCGGGTGTGCGCTTGTTATTCGTGGGAGCCATGGGGGAGGAAAAGGGCAACATTGGAGCGGAACGGCTGGTGGAGCAAGGATGGAGTGCGGATGAGGCCATCATCCTGGAGCCAACGGAACTGGCCGCGGTCAACGGGCACAAGGGGATTTTCTGGTTTCAATTAACGGTTCATGGAATCTCGGCGCATGGGTCCAATCCCGACAGGGGCCGGAGTGCCATCCTCGGCATGATGCAGGTGATCGATCAACTGCAGAAACAGATTGCCCGGAAACGGGAACAATGCGCCAATACAGAAATGGGTTTGCCCACGCTCAATATTGGTTTCATCGAGGGCGGAACGGCGGTCAATGTGGTTCCGAACCGCTGTACGATTGAGGTTGATCGCCGCCTTGTGATCGGGGAATCCGGAGAACAGACCCGGAAAGAGATCCGGGAAGTCCTGCAACGGTTGGCGGATCGAGGGGTGATTCAGTCGTATGACCTGGAAACCATCAAGGAAGGCCCTCCTTTCCGGACCGCTCCCGAATCCGCCTTGATCGGCCGATTCGACCGTGTATGCCGGGAATTCAATGTGACCCCCCGGATGGAGTCGGCCGCTTGGTACAGCGATGCCGGCGCTATTTCCCGAATCTGTTCGAGTGTGGTCGTATTTGGACCCGGCAGCATCAAGCAGGCTCATACGAACGATGAATATATTGTCATGGATGAACTGTTAAAGGGTCATGATATACTGGCTAGGTATCTCGAACGGTTTGCGGAGGAGATGGAGAATATGCAGGGCGACCGGTAATCCTTGTCGCAATCTTTGTCCTAATCCTTTTCGTCGATAAAGATTAAGACAAGGATTAGGACAAAGATGGGCGGAAGGACACGGGCCGTATTTTAATTTATGGAGTGTGGTTTTTGAAAAGATCATGGTTCATCTCAATCGGGCTTGCGGCCGTGGTCATCGGCCTGGTGTTGAATGCCGCCAATTTGTTCTGGGGCGAGCTGAACCAGGATGAGGGATGGTATCTCTATGCGGCGCACCGGGTGTCCGAGGGCCACGCGTTGTATCGGGACACGGCCTTTTCGCAGGGGCCTGTGATGCCGTACGTCTACGCGGCGGCCCGGCCGGTCGTGGAACGATGGGGCCTGGGCGGCGGCCGTGTGTTTACGGCCGTGCTGGGGATGGCCGCGACCTTGCTGGCCGCGGCGTTGGCCGCGCGTCTGACGCCCCGGCCGTGGAAAAGCGCGGCCGCCCTCGTGGCCTTCGTGTTGCTCGCCTGCAACGTGTATCACAGTTACTTCACGACGGTGGTAAAGACGTATTCTCTGTCCGGATTGCTTATCGTCGCAGGCGTGTATGTGCTGACCCACGTGGGAACCCGCCGCGGAGTATGGGCGGCCGCCGGGGCGGGTATCGTGCTCGCGCTTGCGGCGGGGGTGCGGCTGTCCGCGGGCGTACTACTTCCGTTGGCGTTCCTGTATCTGCTCGTGGACGGGTATCACGCGCGTTACCGGCTTTCAGCGGCCTTTGCGCTCGGAAGTCTCATCACGTTGATGCTGGTGTTCACCCCTTTTATTCTGCTGGATGCGGAGTCAACCCGTTTCTGGTTGATCGAATATCACACCCTGCGCTGGACGGACAGCGTACTTGCGGCGCTCGTGTTCAAGGCCGGTTTCCTTTCCCGCTTTGTGCAGGCCTACTTCGTGGCGTTCGGCGTAGGGCTCTTTCTGGTAACGTGGTGGTGGGTCGGTCGCCGGGTTCCGGCGAAGGATGTCGAAGATGGAGGGAACCGGTTCCCGGTCCTGCTCTGGTCGGCCGCGGGCGCGGTAACCTTTGTTCATCTGGCGGCCCCGTTTCCGTATGACGATTACCAGGTTCTGATCATGCCGGTAGTGAGCGCCGCGTTGGCGGCGGGACTGGTGAACCGGCTGGTTCGTTCGCGGCATGAACAGGACGGTGACGGTTCATTAACGGCGCCGGTCCTGCATACGGCGGTGCTCGTTGTTTTCGCGGCGAGCGTGTTCGCCGCATTCTCCTCGCCCCTCAACCAGGACTGGGCGGTTCGTGAGCGCGACCGGATCTGGTGGCGGCTCAAGGACGTGTCGGATCTGGGTCAATTGCGGGCCGCGGGCGCGTGGATTGCCGAACGGACCGCGCCGGATGACCGGCTTCTGACGCAGGATCTGTATCTGGCCGTCGAAGCCGGCCGCGCTGTGCCGTACGGTTTAGAAATGGGGCCTTTTTCCTATTTCCCGGATTGGCCGCGTGAACGGGCGGAACGTTTGGGGGTGCTGAACCGGGACATGATGATGGAATTGATTCAAACGACGGATGCCCCCGTGGCCGCCTTCAGCGGATACGGTCTAGCCATTGCATCGCCCGAGGTGAAAGAACTATCGACGGATGAACAGGACGCGCTATGGGCCGCTGTCCGGGATCGCTACCGGGAGGTCCACGCTATTCCACATTTCGGACAGGCGGGAACGACATTGAAACTTTTGGAGTTGAGGAAGTGAGAAAGGAGGTTGCCGGTTTCAGGTTCCGGGTTACAGGACGACTTTCGGGTGCGCTCAATATTGACCAACAAGTGAAGCGTTTGTCATGCCGGGCGGAGTCGAGGCCTCTCCGGCTGTTCGATGGACTGGATATCACTCGCCGGCGCTCCGCTCTGCCCGGGATGACCTGTTTGAAAGTCGTGCGCGGAGGCTACACACGCCGTGAGAGCTCCGGCGGGTCCGCCCTACCGGCCCAAATCAAGCACGGGCAGGGTAGGGCGGTCGCGCTGCGACCGCCGGGAAGCAGGATCCGGCTCATCTGCTCCTCATGCTCCGGCGTGTCCGTCCGCCTTCGTAAAGTCTGCGACGGGACAAAGCGGTCCCACCTTGGCTCCAGGATTACACTTCACCAACAAGATGTGCTTTTGTCCCGCATCCTGCAACCCGCATCGGTCTTCATGACATGAAGCTCTCCATCGTCATACCGGCCTATAACGAAGAGGCGAGGATCGGTCGGATGCTCAGCGCCTATACGGATCATTTTGCGGAGCGATACGGCGATGCGGTGGAATTGATCGTGGTGGTCAACGGCTCGATGGATCGTACGGAGGCCCTTGCGCGTGATTTTGAAAAACGGTTTTCCCAGGTGCGTGTTCTCGTAGAGCCCAAGCCCATTGGAAAGGGCGGCGCGATCATGCTCGGCGCCCGGGCGGCGCAAGGGGAATTGATCGGCTTTGTGGATGCCGATGGGGCTACGCCGCCGAAGGCGTTTCAGGATTTGGTGGACCGCATGGGAGAGGCGGACGTCGCCATCGCATCCCGTTGGATTGAGGGGGCAGTGGTGGAACCCCCGCAACCCTTGAAACGCCGTATTGCTTCCCGTATCTTCAATAAACTGGTCCGGTTTCTCTTTAAATTGAAACTTTCGGACACACAATGCGGCGCCAAGTTGGTCCGCCGCGAAGCGATGCATGCCGTTCTACCACGACTGGGTGTGACCCGGTGGGCGTTTGATGTTGATCTGCTTTTCCAGCTTCGGCGGGCGCAGTGTCGCCTGGTTGAATATCCAACGGAGTGGCATGATGTTGAAGGGTCACAATTACGCATACCCCGCGCCTCGTGGGAGATGTTTCTTGCCGTCTGTCGGCTGCGGCTTTTGTATTCGCCGTTTCGATGGGTGGTGGCGGTTTACGATCGCACGCTGGGAGCCATTATTCATCGCCCGTCATGATCCGTAAGAGGAGCAGTCGTTGTATGTCCAAAAAGAAACAGGACAAGACAGGCAACAAGGGGAAACGGGTAGCGCCGGGGCATTCCGTGGAGAGCCCTTCTTCCGGGAACGGGTCCCGCCGGGAGCGATTTGCCTTGCTGTTTTTGACGGCGGTTGCCTTGGTGTTGCGCCTGGTTTGGCTGGGGCGGGCTTCTCTGTGGCAGGATGAGATGATCTTCGTCTCCATTCTGGCCGCGCCGGATGCCGGGCCGGTGGAGGCGTTTTCCCGCTATTGGACCCATCTCATCAGCATGGGGCAAATGCCCCTGGCCGGGGCTGTACAGAACATCTATATCGCGCTACTGGAAGAGATCGGGTTTACGGATGTTATCAACCGTCCGGGTATCATGCGCTTTCCGATGGCGGTGATCGGGGCGTTGGCCGTGCCCGGTATATATGGCGCGGCCCGCCGGGCGCTGCATCCGGGCGCGGCCTGGGTGGCGGCGGTCTTCATGGCGGTTTTCTTTTTCCCCGTCTACTATTCGCGGGAGGCGTATTGTTATGCGTACGTGCTCTTTTTCGCGGCGTGGGGATGGTATGCATGGCTTCGTCTCTATACCGGCGGCGGACGCCGGTATTTCCTGCTGACGGTTGTGTGTTTCGCCGGTATGGCGTTATCGCACCTGGGCGCCGTGGTTGCCGTGGCCGGCTGGGCGGCGGCGGCCGGCGCGTTGTGGCTGGCCGGGCTATTCATGAAAGCGGAGCCCGGCGTGCGGCGTGCGCGATTTGTTTCGGCGCTGGCTTCGGGGTGTGCGTTTCTATTGGTTTCCCCGTACCTGATTCACTTCATGTTGAACAATGAGGCGCATATCGGTGCGGGCGGGGAGTATGCCCTCGTATGGATTCTGAACGATGCTCTGAACAAGATGTTTCTGGGTGAATATCCCCCGTTCGCGGTGTTGGCGTGGGTGCTCTTTCTGACGGGTTTGACGGGACTGCTTGTGGAGTCCCGTTCCGCGTCGGATACCCGGGGCATATTGATCGGGGGATCGGCCGTGGTTTCGCTCGTACTGCTGGCCATAGCGACCATGAATACGCAGTATCTTTCGGCCCGCTATTTTTCGCCCTTGATTGTGGTGTTTTACCTGATTATCGCACAGGGAATATGGTATGGGGGCGGTCTGCTTGTGCGTATGTTCGCCCGGTTCATAACCCTGAACCGGGTTGCGGCGGTGTCCGTGCTGGCGGGGCTTTGTGTTGGGCCCCATATCCTTGTCTATTTGCCGATGTACTGGAGCTTGGAGCATAAGGACGAAAATTACGCCGGTGTGGCCGCCTGGTTGAATGAACATGTTGAACCGGGAACGCCTTATCTGGTCGAGAGTGCCTTCCAATACCGGTTTATCGGCGGTTATCATCCGGTGCCCGGCCTGGTCCCGATTGCGCCTTATGTGCATAAAAGCGGCGAACGAGAGCCTCTTCAGAAACGCCAGATGGATTTCATTCGTCGATTTCCGGAAACTGTTTTCGTCGCATTGGGCCATACGGGCTGGGATACACCCGGAGAACTCTGGACATGGCCGCCTTCGCATTTCCGTAATCATGTGATTATCGACAACGAACCGCTTCGCCGGTTGATCGAGCTGGGCATTCACCCCAGTGAGCCCTACAAGGACCTTTCGGATACGTCTTATCGTATGGATATTTACTACAATACCCGGGAGGACCTGCGGAGAAAGGCGTTGGAAACCGGTTATGACGTACTGTTCTCTTTTGATGGATGGCACATTCAGCAACAAGCGGTGTCGCCCCGGGAAACGTTGTACTATCGCGCGATGCCCGGGGCGGAGTCCGTTTTTCAAATCGAGAACCCCCACCCGCATCCCGTATCCGGACGCCTGGCGCTCATGGCGGCCTGGATGGGAGCGGCCGACCGGCAAGCGGATGTGCACGTAGTGATGGACGGCGTGGTTCAATATAGCGGGACACACCCGGCCGGCCGGCTGATCGAGACGGTCATTCCGCTGGATGATCTTTCGCCCGGCGTGACCGATGTCCGGCTACGCCTGCCGGATCATCGCCGCCACGTTCAGGGAATTGTCCTCTGGGATATACAATGGATACCGGAAGGCCGAGCCGAATATCCTCAATAGGTATTGAGGTGCGACACGCTCTCTGGCACACTCCACGCAGTGAATGCACAACGCTCACAACGACGGGTTTCGGTGGTGGTTCCGTTCCTCAACGAGGAGGAGAATCTTCCCGTCCTGTATGACCGCCTTGTCGGGGTGCTGGACGGGGAACCCGAAGACCTGCAGATATTGTTTATCGATGACGGAAGCACGGACGCTTCCGCGTCCTGGGTCGCGGACACGGCGAAAAAGGATTCCCGCGTACGGTTGCTGCAACTTTCCCGGAATTTCGGCCATCAAATTGCCATCACGGCCGGAATGGACCACGCGGAGGGCGATGCGGTGGTCATTATCGACGCGGATCTGCAGGATCCGCCCGAAGTCATTCCCGAACTGATGGCCAAGTGGCGCGAGGGGTACGAAGTAGTGTACGCCGTGCGGAAAAGCCGGTCCGGCGAGTCCTGGCTCAAGAAATTCCTGGCCCACAACTTCTACAAGATATTTCGTGCCATGGTGAAAATGGAGGTACCGCTTGATGCGGGCGATTTCCGGCTGGTGGACCGGTGCGTTGTGGATGCCCTGCGGGACGTGCGGGAACTGCATCGGTTTGTGCGCGGACTGACGTGTTGGGTGGGATACCGGCAGGCGGCCGTGTACTACGAGCGTGCGCCGAGACACGCGGGCAAAACAAAATATCCGGTCTGGAAATCGGCCAACCTGGCCTGGGATGCCATGACCTCATTTTCAGGAACACCACTCCGGTGGGTGACCGTCGCGGGTATCCTGGTGGCCGGGCTTGGCGGTTTGCGCGCCATGAGAACCATCTGGGCCCGTATTGTGCGACCGGATGATTATGTGCCCGGTTGGGCCACCATTGTGGCGCTGATTCTGATTATCGGCGGAATCCAACTGATCTGCATGGGCGTTATCGGGCAATACGTGAGCCGTATTTTCGAGGAATCCAAAAAACGCCCCCTGTACTTATTGCGTCCTGAAAAGCCGAAGCGCGACGACGGACATCGTGGCCCGTGAAAATATTGGCCGCTACAACCACGTTCAAGCCCGATTTGCACGAAGCCATCAGCAAGAATATCGTGCACCTCTATGAAGCCGTTTCCCCCAAGGCCGATGTGACGCTTCTGATACCCGGCGCGTTGCCCCCCGGGTATCCGTCGGACGCACCATTCCGGATCGAAAGCTACTCCTCATACAATCCCTATGGATCCGGGAAGGCCCTGTTGCTCAATATCCGGAGATTGATGATGAAAATCGAGGAGATGAATCCGGGGGATTATGACCTGATTCATCTGCATGTGGGGTTTTGCCTTGAGTACGTTCTCCTGCGGCGCGTAGCTCGAACGGTATCGGTTCCCGTCATGGTCACGGTCTGGCAGCCGTATGTAAGCGCGGGGGAGGTGGCGTCCTTCTTTCGGCCCGGCCGTTGGCGGCTGGTTCGCGATATGCTTCCTCATATTCTGCTGAATTCGTTCCTTCTGCGTACCCTGTATGCACGCGGGGCGGACGTGTATCGGCGCATCCTGGTGTCGAGTCGGGTACAACGCGAGCAACTGGCCCGTTCCGTATCCGGAGACCGGATCGAACAGATGATCAACGGAGTAAAGGAGGCAGGAAAGACCGATCACGATCAAAATACAGGTGCCAACAGGCTTCTGTATATCGGGCATTATACCCCGGCCAAGGGAGTGGATATGATATTGAAAGCGTTGGCGCTTCTCAAAGGCCGGTTGTCCTTTACCATGACCTTCGCGTTTTCCGATCGGGGGAATCTGAAGCACTTTTGGCGTCTCGTTCAGAAGTACGGCTTACAGGAATATATCACGGTCAAGGGGGCGGTTTCCGTGGAGGAGGAAATGAGCCGGCATGATCTTTTTCTGATCCCTTATCACGCGTCTGTCGGGGTCAGCTACTATCCGAACGTAGTGCTCGAGTGCATCTCGGCGGGACTGCCGCTCTTGTCCACCCGTATTCCCGTGATGCGTGAATTATTGGATCCGGTCGATACCCGGCTATTGGTCCCGATGAACGATGCGCCGGCTCTGGCCGGCCGGATCGGGGAGTTTTTCAATGAACCCGAGCGCCTGAAAGCGGTCCGGCAGTCGTTTCTTGAACAACGCGACCGGTATCATCTCGACGCCTGGGTGGAGCGCTACCAGGGGGTGTGCCGGCAGGTACTGGATGACGCGCGGAGGTGAGGGTTTTTGCATCCCGCACGGGAGCGGCCCGGCAAAAGGATTGAAATACCCTCTTTATGCGTTGAGTATATCGATATGAAGAAACCGTTGATGATAGGGGCGCTGCTCCTTTTCGGGGCGGCTGTGTTTCTGCGCTTGTGGCTTCTGGGTTTTTCCTCGTTCGGGGCGGACAACATGGAGTTCTACAAGCTCGCCTTGCAGGATCAGGATATCCTGGAGTTCTGGAGAAATCCGCCGTGGCTCAATCAGATGCCGCTGAACGAGACGTTCAGCCTGTTGCTGGTGAAGGCCGGACTGCCGGCCACTCCGTTTGTGGTGCGCTTGCCGTTCGCGCTGATGGGTATTCTGGCGTTGTATTTCTTGTGGCTGTTTGTCCGTCGCCATGCGGGGGAGGCCGCCGCCGGGGCCACTTTGTTGATTGCCGCATTCAATCCTTACCAGCTCTACTTTTCCCGAACGGCTTATCACTATTCCGGCGCCATTACCTGGTCGGCAGCGCTGTTTTGCGTTTTCTGGCTGGTTAAGGAGCGATTGGAAAATAATGAACTGCCGTCCCGGGGTTTGGTGGTTTCCTGGTTTGCCGTTGCCATGCTGGCCTGCCACATGCATATGTCGGTTTGGGCGGTGGGCGCTTTGCAGGGAATACTTCTCTTCGGATATGGATGGAAAGGATTGGGGGGGAACACCGCGCCGTTCAGGCGTTTCGCGATAGGGTTGTGTGTCGGCGGCGGAGCAAGCGTATTGTTGCTCAGCCGCTGGATATTCCGGGCCCTGCAACGCCTTGACATCGCCGCGGAAGGGCGCCGTGAGTTGATCGGCGAAGATGCCGCCGTGGAGTTCATCCGGTTGCTTCCGGCCTATTTTGCCGGAGAGCGTCCGGTGGGCGTGGGACTGCTGTTCGGTGCCGTGGTTCTGGCGGTGGCGGCACTCATCATACCTTCACCGAAACGCCGGTTTTATCGGTCCCTGACGTTTGTTTTTCTGCTCCACCTCGTTGTGTTTATGGCCTACATCGCCGTCATCGGGGGCGGGGTTGCCAAAATCGCCTATTTCTCCGCGCTCTGGCCGCTCTTCATTCTGTTCCTGGGAATCGGGACTACGCTGGGGATTGAAGCCATCAGCGGCCCCCGATACACGATTCGTTACGGGTTGGGCGCCATCCTGGCGGCCGGCTATCTGGCCGTGACGGTTCCCGCCGCATGGGCGGTGGTTCATCTTGAGGGTAAGCCCACCCCGTATTTCAGCATCAACGACTGGGTGCTTGAGCATCTGCCTCCCGGCACACCGGTTCTGGTTGATCGCTGGTTTGAGCCGTGGAATGAGATGGCGTTGCACAATCCCGGCGGAATTCATTATACCTTTACGGTGCCCGACGAGCCCTTGGACACCTATCGCCGGATGAATTGGCGGGCAACGGTGGAGGATTTTTTTGAGCGGTATCCGCGAGCCGCATTCGTACGGGTCAATCCCGGTAAATACGAAAGGGAGTTGGGCCCGTGGGATTTTGCCGAGCGTCATTTTTCCCAATCTTCGGCGGTGACCAATGAAGCCGCCGTCCGGATGTACCGGCTCGGATTTGTTCCCACCCTGGATTATGCCCGGGAAAACCGGGATCGCGTCGTGACCCGAATCTATTACAATACCACCGAAGACCTGATCGTCCGGGCGCAAAGACAGGGACAGGACCGGTTAAGGCTGTATGGCGAGGGATGGGGGTATCTAAAGCCGTGGCGGCCCCAGCCGGGCTGGCCGGAGCAACTGATGCAGCTCACCTGGATCCAGGCCGGGGCTTTCCTGGAACGGGGATACGGATTTACCGACTTGAACGGGATTAACCGATTGCCGCAACCGGAGGCCATGCGTTACCTCAACCGGGGACAATGGGCGGATTACCGCGTTCCGTCACAAGAGACTGCGTTTCGGCTATTCAACCTGACGGAGGACACGCTCACAACCGAGTTGCGGATCGTGGCCGTTGCGTTATCGGGACCGGTCCGCGTGAGAGCCGCCCATGGGACGGTTTCATTTCCGGCCACATTAATGGTCGAGCGGCGAATTCCCCTGAGTCTTGAACCGGGCGAACAGGCGGTCCGTTTTTCCGTTCAGCCCGACCAGTTTCTGTTGGTCTTGAGCGCGGACCTCGTCGAAACACCCTGATGAAGGCCGAATCCCTTTTGGCCTGATCACGCCCGGACGGGTCCCGACGTGGGCCGACGCGGCGGTTTCGCTTCCCGTTATTGATCTTCCTGTTGCATCCTGCCGTGGAATGCCGATAATCCACCAATGCAAGACGAACCATCCCATGCGCATCAAGCCGGACTGTTTCGCCACAGTGTCCTGTTGATGGCCGCCACCCAAATTGGAGGCGTGGCGAATCTGCTGTTTCAGATGACCATGATGCGGAGTCTCACGGTCGAGGAATACGGTGTGCTGGCCACCATGTTGAGCCTGGTGCACGTATTTGTGATGCCGCTGGAAGCGTTGAGAACGACGGTTGCTCACCAGGCCGGACTGCTTACGCGTATGGGCGCACCCGGAAATGTGCGGCGGCTGATTCGGCGTTGGGCACGCTATTTGCTGGTTCCCTCTCTCCTGGTTCTGGCCGCGGGTCTGGGAGGGCGCGGTATGCTGGCGGACTTTTTCCAGATGCCGTCCGGAATGCCGGTGGTCGCGACGGTTCTGGTGATTGCCTTTATTCCTTTCATGCAAATGTGCGTGGGCGCCTTGCAGGGCCTGCAGGCGTTTGTCTGGATGTCGGCCGTCAGCCAGGGGTGGTGTCTGGTCCGCCTTGCGGCCGGTGCGGCCTTTGTGACGCTGATTGCCCGAAGCGCTACGGCCGGGCTGTCCGCGCAGGCGCTCGGCGTGGGTATCAGCATTGCGGTTGGATTGACCGGACTCCGATGGGTCTTGAAAGGGGACCCCCGGGAAAAGGAAATGGATTTCGGCAGTCTGCGGTATTTTCTTATGTCCATGTTCATACTGGGGGGATATGCCGTGCTGATGTACGCCGATGTCATGCTGGTGAAGCGCTTCTTTGATCCCGCGGAGGCGGGACTGTTCGCCAAGGCCGCGACCATGGGGCGGACCATTATCTATTTGGCGATCCCGATAGCGGGTGCGATGTTTCCCAAGGTGGTGTCCACGGGGCTGGCTTCCGCGGGCGACCGTCGTGTGTTTGGGCATGCGTTTCTCTATGCCGGATCGGTCATTGCGTTGACGGCGGTGGGGGTAACGATGTTTGCCGCACCCCTCTGGTTGCTGTTTACGGGGGAGCAACCGACAGCGGAAACCATCCGGCTGGTGCGCGCGGTTGTATGGGCCATGTCTCCCCTGGGATTGACTTTTCTCATCATGAATTTCGAGCTGGCCCAACGGCGGTTCGGTTTGGTGACGATCCTGGCGCCGCTGGCGGTTCTGTATATCGGCGGCGTCAATATGTTTCACGAATCACTTTTCCAGGTGATTGCCGTACTGGCCGTGGTCAATATACTTTCCGTGCTGGTTCTGTTGGCGGGCGTCATGGGACGGCGTAATGCGGGGCCGGCGCGAGAGGCGCAAAAGGTATGAAGATTCTGTTTGTCAGCCCTTGTTTGTCGGTGCAGGCCGATGCCCCGCTCAATTCACGTACCCGGGCGGAAATGCTGAGTGACCTGGGGCAGGAGGTCACGTTGCTGGCCTATCCGGCCGAATACCCGTTGCAGGATCGCCCGCCGGGATGTGCCTACCGGGGTGTCGAAAGAAAAGCCGGGCGGTCGGGTCGTGTGAAGAAGGGCGGCAGGATCTGGGATTTTGTTGTGGAACCGTTTCTCGTGAAGCGCCAGGCCTTCCGCATGGCGCGTCGCGAGGGGTTTGACGTTATCTGCATGCATCATGCGGAACCATGGATGCTTTTCTGGATGGCGCTGGGCCGGCGTTTGACCGGAACGCGGCCCCCGCTGGTGGTTATTCTGCCGATGACGTTCTATGCCGGCGGATTCATGAAAGGCCGCCCTCTCTCTTCACGGATGCGCTTGTGGTTGAACCATGTATTTGCCCGCTGGTTGCCCGCCTTTGTTCATGTCGTCTGTGAAACGCCGCATCTCCGCGATGCGATGGGGTTGACCGGACGCCGGCGTGTTCACGTGATTCCGGAAGGGTATACCGATCAGATTGACCGGGTATCGCAGGTTGAGGCCCGGCGCCAGTGGGGCATGCCGTTGGACAAGCGCATCGTGCTGTTGTTTGGCGTGGCCAGCCGGGCCAAAGGCTCGGATTTGCTGTACGAAGCGTTGGAAGGAGTGCCGCCCACGTTTCACGTGTATGTGGTCGGGAAGACGGGGGGCGTTTACGAATCCACATGGGGCGATCTCGAACGTTTACAGCAATCGGGCTGGCGAGATGCCCTGCATGTCATTTCACGGTTTGTGACCGAGGAGGAAATGTCCTCTCTATATGCCGCCTGTGACGCGCTGATCATGCCCTATCGATACGGGTTTGTATCGATCAGCAGCAATCTCCGGCAGGCCGGCGAATACGGAAAGGCGGTCCTCGCTTCGGACCAATACCATTTCCATGATATCCTGACGCAATACGGCGTGGGGTTGTTGTTTGAACCCGATAACGTGTCCGCCATCCGGCAATGTCTTCTGGAATTCGCCGCCCAACCCGACTCATGGTTTGAAACGGTTCGAGAACAGTCGAGACAGCTCGTACGGGACCGCTCCTGGAAGAACATCGGACGACGGTATTGTGCTTTATTTGAACAGGTTTCCGGCGTATCATGCCGAACGGATGCCTGCGATGAATCCGTGGACACGAACAATGGAATCGGCCGATGAGTGATCATTTGTTGGACAGCAAGAAAATCGTAATTATCGGGGGTTGCGGTCACGTGGGGCTTCCGCTCGGCATCAAGTTTGCCCTGGCCGGCGCAACCACGAAGCTCCTCGATGTGGATGCGCGAGCGGTGGAGATGGTCAATGCCGGCCGGATGCCGTTTCTTGACGAGGGCGGTGAGACTCAACTCGGCGAAGCGCTGACCGCCGGTATGACGGCGGTTACGGACCCCGGTGCGTGTCGGGAAGCCGATGTGTATGTGTTTGTCACGGGGACGCCGGTCGACGAACATCTCAATCCCGAATTGTCGGAATTGCTTGGTGTCATCGATCAATATCACGACTTGTTTGCGGACCATTCGCTGATCGTGATGCGGTCGACCTTGTATCCGGGCACGATGGAGTTCATTCACAAGAAATTGCGCGCGATGAACCGGAAGACGCGATTGGCCTTCTGCCCGGAGCGGGTAGCGCAGGGACAGGCGTTGAAGGAAATTGAGTCGTTGCCCCAGATTGTGGCGGCGTTTGATGAGGACAGTTTTGAAGCGGCGTACGAACTCTTCGCCGAATTGGCTCCGGCCATTGTGCGCCTGACGCCGCTGGAAGCGGAATTGGCGAAGCTCATGACGAACACTTGGCGGTATCTCGAGTTTGCCATTGCCAACGAATTCTACATGATTGCCGAAACCAACGGGATTGACTTTCACCGGATATACAAGGCGATTCGCCATGAATATCCCCGCGCCGACAGCTTCAAGGCGCCCGGCTTTACCGGGGGGCCATGCCTGTTCAAGGATACCATGCAGCTGGCCAGTTATTACCGGCACCGCTTTCACCTGGGGCACACGGCCATGCTGGCCAACGAGGGGTTGGCGACCTTTGTGGTGGAAAAGGCGGCGGCCGCGCTCGGTTCATCCTTATGGGGAAGGACGGCCGGTTTGCTCGGCATGGCCTTCAAGGCGGACAATGACGATACACGGGAATCATTGAGTTATCGGGTAAAGAAAGGGCTGGAATTCGGAGGGGCGCGGGTGGTGTATCACGATCCCTATCTCGAAGACGCCCGGCCGGTCAAGGCGGTGCTGGACGAATCGGATGTCCTGATATTGTGCGTGCCCCATCGGGAATATCGTGCGTTGAAGATCGAAAAACCCGTGGTTGATGTGTGGGGGATTCTGCATGAACCGGATCTCGAAATCCGGCCCGGACGTTCGAAAAGGCCAAAAGGATCGTAATATGAACCAGACCATTCTTATTACCGGCTCGGCCGGTTTTATCGGGGGGTATGTCGCCCAGGAATTGCTTGATCACGGATGGCGCGTGATCGGCATTGATAACTACTCCAAATACGGCCCCGTGGTGAAGTCCTATGACGATCATCCCCACTACACGTTCGTGCAGGGCGATGCCAAGGACGGGGCCCTGCTGGATGAATTGCTGGCGGAGTGCGATCACCTGCTGGCCGGAGCGGCCATGATCGGCGGAATCAGCTATTTTCATGAATTCGCATACGATCTGTTGGCCGAAAACGAACGGATTACGGCGTCCACGTTCGACGCCGCCATCCGCGCCTTTCGCAAGGGCCGGCTGAAGAAGATTACGATGATGAGTTCCAGCATGGTGTTTGAATCCACGGAGGTATACCCCACACCCGAAGGCGCGGAATTGACGTCGCCTCCCCCCAAAAGCACATATGGATTCCAGAAACTGGCCACCGAATATTTCGCGCGGGGTGCGAGGCAGCAATACGAACTCCCGTACACCATCGTAAGGCCTTTCAATTGTGTGGGCATCGGCGAACAGCGCGCGCTTACCGACAAGGAAGTGGTATCCGGTAATATTCGACTGGCCATGAGCCATGTGGTGCCGGATCTTGTTCAAAAGGTGATCAAGGGCCAGGATCCCCTGCATATTCTGGGGGACGGCCGCCAGGTTCGTCATTATACCTACGGCGGCGATCTGGCCCGCGGCATTCGACTGGCCATCGAGCATCCCGAGGCCCTCAACGAGGACTTTAATTTATCAACGGAAACGTCGACGACGGTATTGGAACTGGCACAGATGATTTGGGAAAAAATCAATCCGGGAAAGCCGTTCCGGCACGTATCGGATCCGGCGTATGAGTACGATGTCCGAAAACGTGTTCCGGATTGCGCGAAGGCCCGTAACGTGCTCGGATTTGTCGCGGAAACCCCATTGTCCGGCATTCTCGACGAAGTCATCCCGTGGGTGCGCGAACAGATTGAAACGGGTAATTTGTGACGGGGGATCATAGGTCGAGATGACCGGGGCGTCACCCGGATGCTCCCCTTGAAAATCATTACAGGAAAGGCGGCGGATAAGGATGTCGGATCGCACCATACAGACAACGGTTGCCGGCAGCTCCGGGCGTCAGGCGGCGTATGTTCTACTGGCGTTCCTGTTATTGTCGTTGTTGGTGTTTCGCGAGGTGATCCCTCCGGGGAATATCCTGTTTACGACGGATGACAATGTCGGACAGATCGCGGCCGGAAAAGACCGCATGCCCGGTTCCTGGCTGGGGGGATGGCAGGACAAGGAATTGATGGGTTATCCGGCGCCCGCTTATGTAGGCAGTACCAACCTGTTGCTGCTTCTGTTGCCCCCGGTCTTTTTTAACAATTGGATCAACGCGTTTGATGTGGTGATGGGGTCGTTCTTTCTTATCCTCTTCCTGCGTCAGCGCGGGTTGGGGTGGGCGCCGTGCGCGTTGGGTGCGTTGACCGTCTACTGGGTGGGCAGCAACTTTACGCTGGTGTATGCCGGCCACATCGGCAAGTTCGGCATCATTATGTGGGCCGCGATCTACCTGTGGTTGGTGGAGAAAGCGGTGCATACACGGGCCTTGCCGTACGCCGTGCTTGCGGGCGGCGCCATGGGGGCGATGTTCCTGGAGCAGGCTGACGTGGCGTTGTTCTTTTCATTGGCGCTGGGCCCCTATGCCATCCACGCTTTTGTGCGTCGGTACGGATGGTCCTGGCTCCCGTTGGCGCGCACCCTGGCGCCCCTGGTGGTCGTGGCGTTCCTGCTGGCGTTCCATCCGATTTGGACGGGGTACCAAACGGCCGTGGTTGGCGTGGCGGCCGTTCAGGCGGATGATCCCGCCGAACAATGGGAGTACGTGACCCAGTGGAGCTGGCCGCCCGAGGAAAGCATCGATTTCATCGCGCCCGGCTTCACGGGTTGGCGGTCCGGCGAACCGGCCGGACCGTATGTGGGGCGCATGGGCCGCTCGGCGGGTTGGGAGGAAACCGGCCGGGGTTTCCGCAATTTCAAATTGGAGAATCAGTATATCGGATCGATTCCCGTGGCCTTTGCCTTCCTCGCCGGGATGATCGCATGGCGACGGAGGCGGTCCGGCGAGGCGTTTCACGGCGACACCCGCTTCTGGTCGGTTGTCCTCGTGCTGGCCCTGCTTCTGTCGTTCGGGAAATACTTTCCGCTGTATGCCTTGTTTTACCAGTTGCCCGTTGTTTCCTCGATTCGCAATCCAAACAAGTTCCTGCAGGTGTTTCAGTGGGCGCTGGGTCTCATGGCGGCGTACGGATTGCATCATGTGCTGAGGGGAACGGGGAGTATCCGGGGGCAGCCGGTGCCCGATGCCGTCGTCAAGCCCTTCGCGATGGTGTGTGCCGTGATCGCGGGCTTGTTGCTGGTCTGGATGCTGGCTTCCCTGGCGGCGTGGGACGTGTTGACGGATCGCTTTGCACAGGAAGGATGGGGGGCATGGGCCGAAACCATTGCGGGCAATCGGATCCGGGCACTGGGGCATGCGGCCGTCATGACGGGGATCGCCGCGGCCGGGATTTATGTGTTGTCTTTCATGCGGTCACGCCTCGGTAACGCTTTTCCGTATATCGCCTGGGGCGTCGTCTTCCTGGTGGTCTTCGACGTATGGTTTCTGGCACGGCACTATGTGCAGACCATGCCGGCCCGCATGCTCGATCGTCACGAGATCGTACAGGTGCTGAAAACGGCTCCCCATCACCGCGTCGCGCTGATTTCCCAGGAAGGTTTCTATAATCAATGGTTGACCTACCTGTTTCCGTATCACGGCATCAAGACCATCAATGTGGCGCAGATGCCGAGAATGCCCGATGATTACCAGGTCTATTTGAACGAGGTCGGACGGAACCTGGTTCGCCTGTGGGAATTGGGCGCCGTCCGGTTTGTGTTGGGGCCGGCTGAATTATGGAGCCAGATTCAAGGCGATGCGCAATTGCGGGATAAGTTTGAGTTGGTGAAAGCGTACAACATAGTGGAGGAGAATGGAGCCCCGGTCGTTCGAATTGGGACGGGCGAAGAGCCGGGCCGGCACATTGTTTTGCGGATGACGTCGCGGACACCCCGCTTTGCCGTTGTCGGCGGTTGGGAAGTCGCCGAGGATATTCAAGCATTGCGCAGGCATGCCCGGCAACAGATTCCAGCGCTCGATCGCGTGATGGTGGCTCCGGAATGGGCGGACGATTTGCCTTCGTCGACCGACTCAGGCGACGTCGGGGCGGTGCGGGTACACGCCTATCGCCCGGGCTACATGCACCTGAGCGTATCGAGCGAGGCCCTGTCCATTCTGCGGATTGCGGAGAAATACGATCCTCATTGGAAGGCCACGGTCGATGGTTATCCGACGCCCGTGCGCCGGGTGGACTACATCAGCCAGGGAATCTTCCTGACGGAAGGCCAGCACGATGTCATCCTGCGGTACGCCCCGCCCCGGGGATCGTTCCTGGTACAGATCGCGGGTCTGCTTGTCTGTGTGGCGGCGTTGACCGGTCTTGTCCGTGCGCGATCAAATGGGCGCGCCGCAGAATAGCGCCATGGCGATGGGAAGAACGAGAAGAGGATCATGGATGTAGGGGCTTCGCTTGCGAAGCCCGGACTTCGTGATGAGTCGGAAGAAGAGAACGCAAAGGCGCAAAGAGGAAATTCGGGGTGGGGGGCCGTCGATCCGGTCTTTTGCAACCCATGTACCGGCGGCCCCGCCGGCTTTGGACCCATTGCGGGAAGGGTAGGGCGGTCGCGCTGCGACCGCCGAGGCAGATGAATCCGGTGTTGCACCACCCATGTTCCGGCGGGTCCGTCCGGCTTCGCTGGGAAGCTACGCCGTGACAAGGCGGCCCCGCCCTACCGGTTCTGGACCAATCGCGGGCAGGGTAGGGCGGTCGCGCCATGTCCCGGCGTAGTTTCGGCCCGCGCTATGGGACGGAACGAAGACGGATGCGACCGCCGGAGTGCGTGATGAGCCCGGAAGAGGGAAGGCGCGAAGGAGCCAAAGGGAAGACAGGAAGTGATTGATGGGTTATTTGAGGAAAACCCGATAAAAGGATGATGAATTGACAATACGCATGGAAAAGCGTATGGAATAACATATGGAAAAGATAATTGCCATGAAGGATATCCGCAGTGATCTTTCGGATATTGCCAGGCGTGCGGAGGCCGGAGAGGAATTTATCGTGATGAGGAGTTCCAAGCCGGTGTTTCGAATTGTGCCTGTTGGGCAATACGGACGCATTGGCGAACCGCGAGTATCCTATGGCGTCATGGAGAAGGACCACAGGCAAACGGATCCCGTCCCAGCGTTGAGGGATCTACAGGATCGTTTTGAGCAGTCGGGCGCGAGCAAGGATGTTACTCCCCGTGATCTGTCCCGAATTATTGCAAGGGTTCGGGCGGAAAAGAAGAAGCAGGGGAGTTCCTTTGAGTAGGATCGTTTGCGATTCCAATTGCCTGATATCCGGTTTGCTTTGGAAAGATGGGCCACCGGGACAAATTCTCGAACGCGTTGAAGACAACCGTGACCGGTTGTTTGTGATAAACGAGATTTTGGAAGAGATTTCGCAAGTGATACAGCGTCCGAAGTTCAAGCGTGCACTGGCCAAATCTTCGATCACGCCCGTTGAGATTATCGAATGGATATGCCATCATGCGCTTCTTGTAGAAGCCTCCATGTTGGAGAAATGCATAGTGGCCGATGATCCGGATGACGACATGGTTCTTGCTTGCGCTGAAACGGTTCGTCCGGATGTCATAATCAACGGGGATCGACATCTTCTGGATATCAGACTATTTAAAGGCATTCCGATTCTCTCATCGCGTCAGTATCTTGATGCCTGTCTGGAAAATAAGCAGGATTTACGTTCATTATGACCGCCGATATAGAACCGCATCCGGAACATCCCGCCCTTTCGGTGGTTATTCCCACGCTCGGACGCCCCATGCTGATCCGGACGATTCAATCGCTTGTGGCGGCCGAGGGTTTTGACCGCATTGAAGTATTGGCGGTCGGTCGCATCGCGGACGCGGATGTGCGCCGTCAGCTCCGGGCATTGTGCGAAACACATGCCCGGATACGGCATCTGGATGTGTCATACGAAACAGGGGATTCCAGCAAAAAGAAGAATACCGGATGGCGCGCGGCCCGGGCGGAACGGATTGCCTTTCTGGATGATGACGTGACGGTGGCGCCGGATTGGCCCGTGCGCATCGTGGACGGATTCGACAGCCCGGATGTTGCGTTGGTCAGTGGTCCCAGCCTCACCCCTCCGGATGTGAATCTGTTCTCCCGGCTGGCCGGATTGGCGCTTTCGTCTCCGGCCGTCGGATACGTGGCCTGGCGTTATCGTCGCGGGGAGGGAGACGACACCTTTATTAACTGGTCGAAGATCATCGGATGCAACATGGCCTTTCGCAAATCGGTTCTGGAAGAGGTGGACGGATTCGATCCCGATTTCTGGCCGGGCGAGGAATTGGTGACCTCCTATCGTACGCAGAAGAAAGGATATCGCCTTATTTTCCTGCCGAAGGCTTACGTGTATCATTATCCCCGCACCTCACTGGTGCGGTTCTGGCGACAGATATTCGGATACGGGTCCACGCGCATTCGTCTTGTACGCACCGGCGTGGAGCTGGAACCTACGACATTGATTCCCGCCCTGTGGGTCGCCACCCTGGTTGTGGCCGGAGTGGGTTCGTTCTTTCACCCGGTTTTCCCTCTCGTGTTATGGGGTGTGCTCGCGGCCTACGCGCTCGTGGATCTTGGAATCACGCTTGTCATGGTCCGCGAAACGCGGCGTGTGGCGGACCTGCTGATTTTTCTGCTGATTCCGATCATGCACGTCAGCTATGGGTTGGCGGGTTGGGCGGAACTGTTCCGACCGGGAAAAGATTTTGGCGAAGAACCGCATACGGCGGATTGAAAAAACCGCCGCCCTGCAAGAGATGTTCATTTAATGCCCGACTAGCCCAAGTTCAACAGTTACGAGACAAAAAGTGCGACATTTCCGGGAAATGCACTCCCTTGCTCCTCTTTTTCTCCACTATATCTTCAGGACCGCGAGGCCCGGTCTTCGCCTGCGGCTTCGCCCTGGCTCGCGCGGTCCCTCCCGCCGGATAAGCCAGTTTCTTGAATAATGGAGGGACGCGCTTCCGCGCGTCCGGGTCACGCGGAGCGTGACCCTCCATCTTCGGGAGGGTCGGCGGCCTCGCCGAGCGCGACCCACCCACACGGCACGATGGGGCATCGCCCGATAGAAGATGTTCCTTCCGTCTTGGGCTGGGATTTCCTAAGCCGTTTCCGTGCGTCCCCAGGTCTCAATGATCGGCCGGGTATTATTCTTCACCGTTTCCTCGGTCGAAAGCCTTTCGCCGGCGGTTTGCAATCCATGTTCGGCCAATCGCTTGCGCACATCTTCATCCCGGCAGAGCCGAAGCAGTTTCCGTGTGAAATCCTGTTCGTTCTGTGCCTCGAACAAAAGACCGTTCTCTCCGTCTTTGATCAATTCGGCAATGCCCGAAGTACGCGTGGCCAGAACGGCTGTTCCGCAGGCCAGGCAATGCCCCAGCACGCTCGTGACAACCAACTGATCGCCCAGGTCGCCGCGGCGCGTTACCAGGCCGATATCGGCGGCGCCCAGTGCCGTGGCCACACCGTCCGGAGGCACAAATCCCGCGAATCGCACCACCTCGCCCAAGCCCGCCCGTTCGGTAATTTTCTTCAGGCGTGCTTCTTCCGGTCCGTTTCCGATGATGAGAAATCGCAGTTGAGGTATGTCCTGAAGTACGGGGGGCAATGCGCGCAACACGAGGTCGAGCGCCTTGTTGGGATGAAGCACCCCATGGTACACCATGACCCTGTCCTCGTCGGCATAGTGCCATATACGACGGCACTCCGAACGATTGCGCGGATGATAAACCGTGTGGTCCACGGCATCGTAGGCGTAATGAATGCGCTCTTTGGGAATGCCCAGCGCGTTCAGATAGGTCCGGGCGCTCGCGGATCGCGTGAAAATCATGGCGGCTTTTCTCCAGGCCCGGCAATCGAACTTGAACAGGAGCGCGCTCATGTAGCGGCCCAGCCGGTGCCTTCCGATATATTGATCGACAAAAAGATCGGCCACGGTAATCGTCATGCGGCTGCCAAAAAACAGTCGGCCGATAGGAAGCACCAGCGGCATGGTTTCTTCCACGTAGACGTATCGGATTCCTTGCATGCGGCACCAGGCGGACAACACGGGGGTCAGGGCGATCCATAGAAGGGTCTTGATTTTCTTGTCGCGATGACAGTGACGGCTGATGGTGATGGGCAATTGCCGCACGCGTGCGTGGCGCAGGACGTTTTCCGGCACATCGGGTTTTTCCCGGCTGGTGAGGCTGATATAGAAAAGATCAAAATGCCGGGCCAGTTCCGCCAGGATATCGGGCAGGGCGTGAAACAACTCCGCGTGCTCGGCCGCTCCATAACGGAACCAGATGGCCAGGCGCGGTTTGGCCGGGGGCGGCCCTTCGGTTTCCCTGCGATCTTCGTCCCGCTTCATGATGTCCGATGTGTGTTCAGCATTTAAAGAAAATGCGTTCAGTTTGAATGTGGCGAACAATAGTCCTTTATGCAAGGCAATCCGTCGGGTCGGAAGGGGGCCTGTCCGGTTCATCGGCCAGGTTGGAGACCTCTCGACTTCGTCCCGAACCCCGCCGCATCGGCGCCGTCGAGGCCTCTCCAGCGGATGGGCGCGGTTGAAAGCCTCTTCACGCCGGCGCGGGATTCCAGGACAACCCATCAGACGGGCGGATGACGACAGCATTGACACCGGGAACCATGCGTCTATGGTACATCCAGACGGCTCTTGAGGAGCCTTGGTCGGATACCATGTTCATAAAGTAGGTCGGGCATTCTTGCCCGACCCGGTCAGGCAGGAATGCCTGACCTACCGGTTTGCTGCGCATGGACAACACGGAACAGGGTACACAACCGCATGCATCAAAATCGTGCGCCATTTGAGGGATTATGAAGGTACGCTTAACGCATTGGACTCACGCTCTGTTGGTTTTGACGCTCGTCGTATTCTCCGGATGCCGTCCCGCGCCGGACGTTCCCGAAGGCCGCGCATGGATGGATTTCGTAGAAGCGTTGACCGATTTCCAGTCCGTGGCTTCCGTGCCCGAGGAACGATGGGGGTTTCGTTCCACGTCCGATCCCCAGGGCGGAAACAATGATTTCAATAATTTTGAAGGTTCCTCCCAGCGTAATCCCGGCTGGGTGGTATTGGCGGATATCGAGGGGCCGGGGGTGATTGACCGGTTTTGGACGACGGGAATGGATTACGGGCATCCGATAAAGATCTATATTGATGGAGAACGCCATGCCCGGTTGGAGGGTGCCGTGGATGAATTGTTCGGCCATGACCGCCAACCGTTTATCTATCCCTTTGCGGGCCATATCAACCAATGTTGGTGGACCTATATCCCCATCACCTTCAATGAGCGGATCGAAATAGAAACCCCGGCTCCGCCCGTGCACCCGCATTGGGGACAAAGGCGGTTCTACTTCCAGGTGAATTATCGTTTGTTCGACGAGGCCGTGGAATCCTTCCCGAGGGATGCGGCGCGGGGACGGGTCACCATCCCCTCCGAATGGGCCGACGTCTGGCTTGATGCGCTCAATATTTATGAATCCCTGTCTTTCGAGAAACCGGGCGTCGAACTGAAGGCCGGGGAATCGGCCTTGCTGTTTTCGGCGGAGGGCGAAAACACGCTTCCGGGTTGGTCGTTGAACGTGGAACCGGCCGACCCGGAGTTGGGCGCTCTGGCGCGCAATTCCCTGTTACAGGATTGCCTTGTCCGGGTGTATTACGACGGCCTGGAGGAACCCTCCTTCAGCGTACCCCTCGGGGACCTGTTTGCGGGCGGCTGGCGGAAACGCAAATTATCCTCCTTTGCGCTGAGCAGCCTGGATGACGGTTTTGTCTGGCGGTTGCCCAAGCCGTTCCGGCAGTCCATCCGCATGGAATTGGTGAACGACTCGGAGCACGATGTGGTTGTGGATTTCGACGCGCAAGCGCTGACGGAGCGACGGCCGGACCAGGGATATCTGCACGGAATCTGGAACCGGACCGGACCGGAAATGCGCGGTCGGCCGCACCGGCTGGTCGAACTTGAAGGGCGTGGGCGATTTGTCGGTTGTTACGTGGGGGTGACCGCCCGGGACCAGAGTTGGTGGATCCTGGAAGGGGACGAATACCTGCAGGTGGACGGATGGCAATTCAGCGGGACGGGAGCGGAAGATTACTTCAACGGCGGTTGGTATTATCGCGGCGCTTCGTTTACGCCGGTCAGCGGAATCCTGGATCGCTATCCGTTTCGAGTGGGGCAATACCGGTTTCATTTATTCGATTCCTACTATTTCGACCGTGAATTCCGCATGGATTTCGAGCGGGGAGACCAAAATGTCAGTTTCGGGTGGTTGCGCAGCGCGGCGTTCTTGTATCTGACCGAACCCCAGGGGGTTCCCGACAGCGTGAAACGAACCGACCGTGCCGCCGCGGACAACCCCTTTGAATCCTATTCGCTGATGGTTCAGTTGTTCGAGTTGGAACGCTCCTATGATTTTTGGGGCGCCATCCATCTGATTGACGAATGGTTGGAGCGTTACCCCGAAACGGAATACGCGGGCGTGCTCTTATTGCGGCGCCTCGAGTATGAGCGCCATCTCGGGGAACCGGTTACGGATGCGGACTATGAACCGTTCCTGGCGGGCGCCCACGGAGACCGGGCCCGGGAACAGGCGCAACTGTTGACCTGGTTTTATGAAAAACCGGATCGGTACCTGGTCGGGGCGTGTATCAATGCCGGAGGGACGGTTTCCCTGGGAGACCGCATTCTATTCAGGCGCTTTCATCCGTTGCAATTGAATGTCGCGGGGATCGAGTTGCCGGCCGGAACACATATATTGAAGGCGGAGGTAACACCCATTCGCGGGCGGGCATGGCCCTGGGTCCAGATGGCCGTTCGAGGCCATAAAGGTCTGGCGGCCACGGGACCGCACCGGACAAAGGTCATGCGCGACAGGGGGGCGGAACGGCCCGATCTGAACGATGTCATGCGGGGTCCCCCGCACGATGAAACCTATGTAAACGCACAGCCCAATGCCTTTATCCTGATGCAATCCGTTGCGTTTGGAATACGGGCGGGCGACTGGGACTGGCATATGGACCCGGCGACCATGAAGGTTGAATTCGATACGGAACGCCTTGAGGAGGCGCCGTTCATGTTGAAGGTCCTGGGGCTTCCCCCTCCTCCCGCGCGATGAGGCCGGAAGAGAGCCTTCGCGCGAAGGGCGGGAAGGGGGATTTGACAGATTCCGAATTTATGGTATGGATAAGCGCTTTCCTACGAAATGGATGGAAGAGGAGCGGAAGAATTATGAGTATGCATCGCAGTTTGAAGGCGGCCAACAAGATTACGACCAAGCGGAATGTGCTTAAACGGTATGAGCGCATCGATATTCTTCGGAGCCGCAAGAAGTGGAAAGAAGGGGACCGCGCGATTGGACTCCCCAAAACCAAGCCCTCCGAGTAAGGTTCGCCTCCAGAAAGTTCTGGCCGACGGCGGCCTGGGTTCTCGTCGCGCCTGTGAAGCCTTGATCGCAAAGGGCGTTGTGGCCGTGGACGGGAAGCCCGTTACACCGCCCGGAACCACGATTGATCCGGCCCGTCAAACGGTGACCGTGCGCGGCCGGCGGGTTCAGTCACAGCCGCGTGTTTACCTCCTGTTGAATAAACCGGCGGGTATATTGTGCACGTCACACGATCCGGGTGGCCGCCCCACGTTCAAGGCGCTTCTTCCCAAATTGCCCGCTCGTGTATTTACGGTGGGCCGCCTGGACCGGGACAGCGAAGGGCTGATCCTGGTGACCAACGACGGTCCGCTGGCCCAGCGCCTGTCCCATCCGCGTCACGGCATTCGCAAAACCTATCGCGTAATTACGGACCGTGTCCTGACCCGGGATGAAGCGCAGCGCGTGTTGGACGGGATTCGGTCCCGGGACGAGACCCTGCGCGCGCTCAAAATCCGTCGCATGAAGACGGCCGCGCGCGGTGCGGCGTATGAGGTGGTATTGGGTGAAGGCCGGAACCGGCACATCCGGAGGATGTTTGAAGCGCTGGGAATACAGGTGCGCCGCCTGCAACGTGTCGCCCTGGGGCCGCTGAACCTGGGACGCCTGGAATCCGGCGCCTGCCGCCCCTTGAACCCGAGGGAGCTGGAGCGGTTGAAGGCGTATGTTATGACCAAATCCTCCCGGCACATCGGTGGACGATAGCGGGCGACGCTTACGGTGGGCGATACTCTTCCTCGTTATCCGTAATCGTCGCCGTTCTCGTAATCCGAAAAAGAGACAGGATACGAAACAGCGATGTGCATGGCCGGGGTGGGTTGCCCGCGCGACGCGCATAAGCCGGCATCCACCCACCCCTTTGTCCCCTCCCAGGAGGGGAGAACTTCGTGCGGGTTCTGTTTCGATCCTTGTTCCATCCCGGCACTTCGGTACACGATGACGCGCGACGCTTACGGTGGACGATACTCTTCCTCGTTATCCGTAATCGTCGCCGTTCTCGTAATCCGAAAAAGAGACAGGATACGAAACAGCGATGTGCATGGCCGGGGTGGGTTGCCCGTGCGACGCGAGGGGATTGCGAGTGAAGATATATGCCCTATGCCATGGCGTTCTACTTCACATTGGTCCCCGGAAAGTGTTCCTTGATATAGGCCATGGCATGTTCCAGCGAAGGCAGGATCTTGGTGCAGAAACGCACCATCCACGGACTGCAATCCTGGAAGGAGTAGGGGGAAAAGGCGACCACAAATTTCCGTAGTTCGTGGGAGGCATAGAAGACTTCCATGGACGTGCCGACCGACGATTTGCTGTAATTGACCAGGATGATATCGGCTTCGCGCACATCCTGCAGGTCGAATTCGACGATTTCGTTGGCGCTGTCCACTTCGCGATCCTTGAAGTTGCGTCGCATGGGATCCAGGACCCGGTAATCGCGGCCCAATTCCTTTTTGGCCGCTTCGCGCCACGCGCGCGCCTTTCCCTCATGTTCATCCATGATCGGTCCGCATAAATAAATGGTTTTCATAGGCAAGGCTCCCCGAAAAATATGGAAGTTTCAGTATTCGATCCATGAGCGTATCCATCCTGTCGGGCAAAGTCTAGACATCTCCGCACTTGTGTCCCATGGGCGCATATACTACGGTAGGCCGCCTGAAAAGGGACCAACGTCTCTGAAGGGGAGTCATGGGCCGGAAAGGAGTTCTCTTGCGCTGGACAAAGCAATTAATTCCCACATTGCGGGAAGTGCCGTTGGAGGCGGAGATTGCGAGCCATCAACTGATGTTGAGGGCGGGCATGATCCGTCGTCTGGGCGCCGGTCTGTACACATTTCTTCCGTTGGGTTTCAGGGCATTGAAGAAAGTGGAAGCCATTGTACGCCAGGAAATGGATCGCGCCGGGGCCCTGGAGGTGCTGATGCCGGCCCTGCATCCCCGGGAGATCTGGGATCGGACAGGCCGCTACGACGTGTTGAGCGAGGTGATGTTCAAGATCGAGGATCGCCAGGGACGCCACCTGGTTCTGGGGCCGACACATGAGGAGATCATCACCGACCTGGTGTCCCGGGAGATCAATTCCTACCGTCAACTTCCCCGCAATTTCTACCAGATTCAGACGAAGTTTCGCGATGAAATCCGCCCGCGATTCGGCCTCATGCGCGCCAAGGAATTCATCATGAAGGACGCCTACAGCTTCGATGTGGACTGGGATGCGGCGGAAAAGAGCTACCAGGCCATGTACGAGGCGTATCAAAGGATATTCGCCCGGTGCGGTTTGCGGACCCGGGTGGTGGAAGCGGATACCGGCGCCATGGGCGGAAAGTCCTCGCACGAATTCATGGTGCTGGCCGAATCGGGTGAAGACGGGCTGGTGGAATGCGGTCCATGCGGCTACGCCGCCAACCTGGAGCGGGCGGAAGGCGTGACGCGCGGAGAAACGGTGTTTGAAGATGCCGACCGGGAAAACGAATTGGTGGATACGCCGAACATGCGCACGATTGAGGAGGTGTCCGGATTTCTGAAGTCGCCGCCGGCCCGCCTGATCAAAACCCTGATTTACCGGGCGGACGAAAAACCCGTCGCGGTCCTTGTGCCCGGCGATCGGGACGTCAACGAATTGAAAGTGGCCCGCGCACTGGGATGCCGGAAATTGGAATTGGCCGATGACGCGACCATTGAAGAGGCAACGGGGGCGCCGGTCGGGTTTGCCGGGCCGGTCGGCCTGGACCTGCCGTTGTACGCGGACAAGAAGCTGCGCGGGTATCGCGGCGCCATTACGGGCGCCAACCAGGCGGATCGGCATATCGTTCATGTGGACCTGGAGCGCGATGTCCGGATCTCTGAATTCCATGACCTGACGTATGCGCGCAACGGAGATGGCTGTCCCCGGTGCGACGGCACCCTGGTCGAAAAACGGGGCATCGAGGTCGGCCATGTATTCAAGTTGGGCACGAAGTACAGTGAACAACTCGGCGCCTTGTACCTGGATCCCGAAGGCAAACAGCAACCGGCCGTGATGGGTTGCTACGGAATCGGGGTGTCGCGAACGCTTCAGGCGGTGATCGAGCAACGCCACGATAAGGACGGGATCATCTGGCCGATATCCATTGCCCCGTATGCGGTGGAGGTATTGATGATCAATGCGCAGGACGCGGAAACACGGCGGGTGGCCGAACAGATAACGGAAACGTTGGAAAAGCAGGGGGTCGAGGTGCTGATGGACGACCGGGACGAACGTCCGGGTGTGAAATTCAAGGACGCAGACCTGGTCGGCGTGCCGATCCGGGTGGGCATCGGAGAGCGATCCCTGGCCAAGGGCGCCGTGGAACTCAAGATCCGCGGCCAGTCCGATAAAGCGAAGGAAGTACCCTTGGATCAAGCGGTTGCGGAAATACAGGGCGCCATCCGACAGCTCTATGAGGAACTGAACGCGTCGGCGTGACCGCCGACGGATAACCCGCTTGATTAATCATGATGTACCATTAAGGTATAGCGATTAATGAGATGCACAAACCGGGAGTAAATACCTGATATGGCCAGAAAATTTCATGTCGAAGGAACCAAGACTTTTCTTATATGGGCCATAATTCTTGCCGTGTTGGCGATCTGGCATATATGGGATGGATGGTTTCCGCGCGCTTCCTGGGTGGAACGATATCCGGATGTTCCGGAAACCTGGTATGACTTCGGTCTTCGTGAATTCTATACCTACAACCGGGTTACCGGTGTTCTGCTCTCCATCGCCGCCGTGGTGCTTGCGTATATTCACAAAGTGGTGAAGTAAATGATCATTGTCATGAATGCGCACAGTCGCGATGAAGACATCGCGATGGTGGAGCAAAAAGTTCGAGAGTTGGGATACGAGCCGCATACGATTCGCGGTGAGGTGAGGACCGTTGTGGCCGCCGTGGGAGACGAGTCGGTCAAGACGAGCCTGGAATCGCTGGCGACGCTGGACGTGGTGGAGACGGTGATGCCCGTCCAGAAGAAGTACACGCTGATCAGCCGCGAGACTCACCCGGATCCCACCATCATCCGCGTGGGCGATATGGAAATAGGCGGCGGTGCGTTTCATATTGTCGCCGGTCCGTGCTCCGTGGAAAGCGACGTGCAGATGCTGGAAACCGCGCGCCGCGTGGTGCGGGCGGGGGCGACGATCATTCGCGGCGGTGCGTTTAAACCGCGCACATCGCCGTATTCCTTCCAAGGGCTGGGCGTTGAGGGGCTACCTATACTGGCCCGGACACGGGAGGAACTTCATGTGCCCGTGATCACGGAAGTGTTGCGGGAGTCGGACATTGAAGCGGTGGCTTCCGTCGCGGACGTGTTGCAGATCGGCGCTCGCAATGCCATGAATTACGCCCTGTTGGAGGCGGTTGCGGATACCGGGAAACCCATTTTATTAAAGCGCGGTTTGGCCGCGACCATTAACGAATGGTTATTGGCGGCGGAGTACATGGTCAAAAAGGGAAACCGGAATATCATCCTCTGCGAGCGCGGTATCCGGACCTTTGAAACGGAGACGCGCAATACGCTCGATATCAGCGCGGTGGCCATCGCCAAACAGGAAACCTGTCTTCCGGTCTTTGTGGATCCCAGCCATGCCGCCGGCCGATTGGATATCATCCATGCGCTTTCAAAGGCGGCGATCGCGGCGGGTGCGGATGGGATCATGGTGGAGGTTCATATCAAGCCGGAGGAGGCGCTCAGCGACGGCTCGCAGCAATTCCGCCCCGATGTCTTCGGGGAGTTGGTCGAACAGCTCGAGCCGTATATCCGTGCGGCCGGGAAGCAAATGATCTCCGCAAGGGTTGTGTGACGCCGCTTCGCAGGCCCGCCGTTGTCCATCATGGGGGCGTTCCGGCCCGAACCCAAGCGGTATTCACGCAGGGTATGCGCCGCGGGCTTTTTCACGAGGTGCGCGCGCCTGATTTATCCATGGTTTGCCCTTGACCATAATCCGCGACGGCTTAAGATGATCGGCATCACGGTAGGCATCGGGATGTCGGGGTCTTGTCGGGTTTCGGAGCCGTGCCGGTGGAAGGGAAGGATTGAATTTCCGGCTTTGTAAGCAGCATGATTTGTGAGGTGGCACGATGACGAAAAGAGACATGGTGATACGCATTGCGAATGAAACGGGTTTGACCCAGCAGGAGGTCTATGCGGTCATTCAGCAATCGCTGGATATGATTATGGAGAGCCTGGCCCGGGGAGAAAATGTCGAGCTGAGAAATTTCGGAGTGTTTCAGGTTAAAGAGCGGAAACAGCGTATCGGGCGCAATCCCAACCGTCCGGAACAAGTGGTGACCATCCCCTCCTGCAAGATTGTAAAATTCAAGCCCGGCAAGGTTATGAAACACCTTGTTTCTGAATAAGATTGTTCATTACCGCTCCCTCTCATGGCTACAGATCAATATCAGCCGTTGCAGGGCATGTCCGATCTGATCGCGCCGGAGATCGATTTGTGGCAGGCCCTGGAAGCCCGGTCCCGCGAATTGCTGGATCGCTATGCCTTCACCGAAATCCGCACGCCTGTTCTTGAGCGCACCTCCGTATTTGCCCGTTCCATCGGAGATACCACCGATATTGTACAAAAGGAAATGTACACCTTTGAGGATCGCGGCGGGCGCTCCGTGACCCTGCGTCCCGAAGCCACGGCCGGTGTGATGCGTCATGTGGCGGGCCAGGGGCCCGAGGCCCTGGAATCCCGGCTCTATTACCTCGGGCCGATGTTCCGCGCCGAACGGCCCCAGGCCGGACGGAAAAGACAGTTTCATCAATTGGGTGCGGAAATCCTCGGCCCCCCGAACGCGGCGGCGGATGCCGAGTGCATCGTCTTGCAGAAGCATCTCCTGGATGAGTGGGGCTTGAAGGATTACCGCATCCGGATCAACACGCGCGGCCTTCCCGAAGATCGCCGGTCGGTCGGCGCGGCGCTTCGCGATGCGTTGTCCCCCTCCGTGTCGGCCTTGTGCGAGGATTGCCGGCGCCGGTACGAAACCAACCCGCTTCGCATCCTGGATTGCAAGAACGAATCCTGCGGCCGGGAGGTGGACCGTCTGCCGCCGATCACACACTTCATGAGTTCGGAAGCGCGCGATTATTTCCAAGAAGTTCTGCGCCTGTTGAAACGCCTGGATATTCCGGTGGAGGAGCAACCGCGACTGGTGCGCGGGTTGGATTACTACGTGCATACCGTATGGGAGATCACCGGCACGGCGCTCGGGGCCCAGGACGCGATTTCCGGTGGGGGGCGCTATGTGATTCCCATCGGGGAAAAGGAAGTGGAGGGTGTCGGGTTTGCCATGGGGCTCGAACGGGTGATGGTCGCGCTCCGGGAACAGAAAGCGGATCGGAAGCTGATATCGAAGCGCCCCAAAATCTGGCTGATTTCCGCGGGAACGGCCGCGTTTGAGGAGAACCTGGTGCTGATGCAATCCTTGAGAATGCGGGGACTGTGTTGCGGGATGGACCTCCAGGGACGCAGTCTCAAGGCCCAGATGCGAACGGCCAACCGTCAATCCGCCGCCCATGTGATAATTCGCGGCGAACAGGAAATGGAACGCGGCACCTTTGTCCTGAAGGACATGGCCACCGGCGAACAGGAAGAACTGGACATGCCGGGCCTGATGGAACGGGTACAGGCTCTGACACCGTTTTAGGCCCGCGGCCTCGCGGGCCGGGCCAACGGAATGTGCCCGGTTGAAAACCTTCCGTGCTTTTTCACATACACGCTTATCTCTTTCGTCCCCTTGACCCCAAGAGCGCCATGAAACGGCCTCTTCGGCCTGTAGGAAGCGCGCTTGCGCGCGATGGCGTATGAAGGGGAATCCGTATTGATCAAGGGCGTAGCATGTCATCCATCCCGGTTCGCCAACAGCCGCAAGCCGTTCAGGCAGACAATCACGGTACTGCCTTCGTGACCGATGACCCCAAGCGTGAGAGGCAGGTCGTAACCCAGCGCGGCGATCATCAGAAACACAATAACGCTCATGGCAAATACGAGATTCTGAATGATGATGCGCCGGGTTCGCCGGCTTAACGCGAGTGCGGCCGGCACGTTGTGGAGTTCGTTGCTCATCAGCACGATATCGGCGGTTTCCATGGCCACGTCCGTTCCCGCGGCGCCCATGGCCATGCCGACGGATGCCGAGGCCAATGCGGGGGCATCGTTCACGCCGTCGCCCACCATGACCGTCGGGCTTCGCTCCCTGAGTTTCTTGACGACCTGGACTTTGTCCTCCGGCAACAGATCCGCGTAATACGAATCCACGCCCGATTCGTTCGCCATGGCCGCCGCCACTTCCTCGTGGTCCCCGGTCAGCATGACCACTTCGTCCACCCGGTTATGCTGTTTCAAGCGAAGAACCGCGTCTCTCGCATCCGGCCGCAATTCATCGGACACCGCCACAACGCCCAGTACGCGGCCGCGCGCTTCGTGATGCTCGATCGACGCTACCAGTACGGCGGTTTTTCCGGCGCGATGAAACGCCCGTACCGTGTCGAACGCCTCCTGTCCGTCCTCGAGTTCGATATCCTCGAAAAAGCGCATGTTCCCGACGGCAATGCGCTGGTGATCCACCTGCCCGATGGCGCCCCGGCCCGGTACGGAATGGAACTGACGGCATTCCGGCCACGTTTCATGGCCGTCTTGCGCGGCTTCCACGATGGAGCGCGCCACGACATGCTCCGAACGTGATTCCACGGAAGCCGCCAGCGCCAACAGGCGGCCGGATTCACGGTCGAGGCGGTCCCGCGGTTGCGCGGGCCGGCCGACGCACCAAACGTCCGTTACCCGGGGCCGTCCCGTCGTCAACGTGCCGGTCTTGTCAAACGCCACCAGCCGGACCCGTGACAGCTGTTCCAGGTGGGCGCCGCCCTTGAATAGGATTCCGCGTCGCGCCGCTCCGCCGATCGCGGACAAAATAGACGCCGGCGTACTGATGATCAGGGCGCAGGGGGAAGCCACCACCATGACCGTCATGGCGCGGTAAAAGATGTGCTCAAATTCCCCTGTTCCCAGCCCTAACGGGACGAAAATCAGTCCCAACGTGAACAGAATGACGGCCAGGGCGTAATATTGCTCCGCCCGTTCGAGGAAGCGCTGGGTTTCAGCCTTTTCGCTCTGGGCTTCTTCCACCATGCGGATGAGTTTGGCGATCGTGGATTCATGGGCGCGACGGGTCACGCGCACTTCCAGGGAACCGGTCTGGTTAATGGTGGCGGCGAAGACCTGATCCCCGACACGCTTGCCGACCGGCATGGATTCGCCCGTCAGTGAAGATTGGTCTATTTCACTTTCGCCCTCCACGATGTTCCCGTCCAGCGGGATGCTGTCGCCGGGTCGGATCATGATGTGATCCCCGACCTCGAGTTCCTCGATGGGCACCCGCCGGATTTTTCCGTCGCGCCGGGCGAGGGCCTCCTGCGGCCGGAGTTTCATCAGCGATGTGATGGCCTTGCGTGTACGGTCAATGGCAAACCCCTGGAGCACATTCGACAGCGAAAACAGGAAGAGCAGCATGGCGCCTTCAAAAGGAGCACCGACATACGCGGCGCCCAGCGCGGCGAGCACCATGAGCAGGTCGATGTCGATGGTCCATTGCCGAAGCGAGCGATAACTCGACAACACGCCGAAATATCCGCCCGCGATATAGGCGACCAGGTAGAACACATTCGGGGGCAGGGGCCACAGGGTGTAGCGGGCATTCAGCCAGCCCAGGATCATGAACACAAACGTAATGGCCGAAAACAGAATCTCCGCGTGACGCCAGGACATTCCGCGAAAGAGCGCGATAACGCCGCCCGGCCGGCCGGTGTCCGGCGCCGGTGTCTCGTACAGCTGAACCGGCGCTCCGATGCCGCGGATTTTCTCAACGACCTGTTCCCGGTTGATGCGGTCGTGATCGAACGTCACGCTCATGACCCCGCCGAGAAAAGTGGCCGTGGCACGGTGAATGCCCTCGATCTTCCGCGCCTTCCGCTCCAGTTTCAAGGCGCAGGCTTCGCAGGCGCGCCCCCGGAGCCGCAACAGGCATGTATCGAAATGTTCGTGCAGGACGGGGGCGATTTCGCGGGCGATCCGGGTGATATCCTGATCGGATACCCGACGGGAATCATAATCGAAAACCACCGAACCCTTCGCCGCATCCACTTCCGCATGCACAATTCCGGGCCGGGAGGACAGGGCTTCCTTTACGGTTCTGGCCGTACGGCACGGATTTTCCGCGACGCGATCGATTCGTTTCTTCTCGGGGTTGTTTTTCATCCGACTCCAATTCTGCTTTGCATTTTAACCCGTCTTTGTGCAGTATGCGCCAAGTTTTTTCCAACGATTGGAAAGGTTTGTGCGTTGGGTTTCCAATCGTTGGAAAGGGCAGGGAAACGGAGTTTTTAGACATCATGATGCGAACACATACATGCGGTGAATTGCGCAAGGAAAATATCGGGGTGCGCGTCCGGTTGTGCGGGTGGGTGGATACCGTACGTGATCACGGGGGCGTGATTTTTATCGATTTGCGGGATCGGTACGGCCTAACCCAGGTCATTTTCGATCCGCGCGATTCGCAGGAAGCCTGGGATCTGTCCCAGACCACGCGCGGCGAGTATGTCATTCAGGTGGAAGGGGACGTGGAAGCCCGTCCGCCCGAAATGGAAAATGAGAAGCTGGCAACGGGCGCCATCGAGGTGCGGTGTGACCGGATTCAGATTCTTAACAAGAGCCTGACGCCGCCGTTTCCGCTGGACGACAAGGGGGTCAGCGAGGATTTGCGATTGACGTACCGGTACCTGGACCTGCGGCGTCCGCAGATGCAGGAGCATATGCGGAAGCGGCACGAGATTACCCAAGCGGTCCGGCGTTACCTGGACCAGCACCAATTTACGGAGGTGGAAACGCCGATTCTGACCAAGAGTACGCCGGAGGGGGCCCGGGATTACCTGGTGCCGAGCCGGGTGGCGCCGGGCGCGTTTTATGCGCTTCCACAGGCTCCTCAGCAATACAAGCAATTGCTCATGGTGGCGGGATCGGACCGGTATTACCAGATCGCCCGGTGTTTTCGGGACGAGGATTTGAGGGCCGACCGGCAACCGGAGTTCACCCAGATCGATGTAGAGATGTCGTTTATTACGCGGGAAGACATCTATGAGGTGATTGACGGGTTGTGTGCGGAGGTGATGCAGATTTCCGGTCATGGGAACATCACCCTTCCGATTGCGCGCCTGTCGTACGAAGACGCCATGAACCGCTTCGGGACGGATCGTCCGGACATGCGTTTCGGCATGGAGTTGGTGGAGTTGAGCGAGGTGTTCCGGGACACCGGTTTCAACGTGTTCAAGAAGGTGTTGGAAGCGGGCGGTGTGGTCAAGGCGTTCAATGCGCGTGGTCTCGGGGCCGTGCCCATCCGCGTGATGGATGAGTGGACCGGTCTGGCCCAGGAGGCCGGATTGGGCGGATTGGCGTATATCCGGGTGCAGGAGGACGGAACCTGGAAATCCCCGATTGTGAAATTCTTTTCCGACCGGGAGCAGGCCGAGCTGAAGGAAACGCTCGATATCCGGCCGGGTGATTTGATTCTATTTGCCGCGGATAAAAGGCCGGTAGCCGACGGGGCGCTGGGACGACTCCGGTTGCTGGCCGGCCGTGCGGCCGGAGCCATTCCCGAAAACAAGTATTCCTTTGTATGGGTCACGGATTTTCCCTTGTTCATGCGGGACGAAGAAGGCCGTTTGCAATCGATGCACCATCCGTTCACCTCCCCGCATCCCGAGGATATGGACAAGCTGGAATCCGATCCGCTGTCGGTACGGGCCCTGGCCTATGACATCGTGTTAAACGGCGTGGAACTGGGCGGGGGCAGTATCCGAATTCATGATCCGGACTTGCAGAAAAGGATTTTCCACCTGTTGGGTATCCCGAAAGAGGAGGCCGAAGACCGGTTTGGTCATCTGACGCGCGCGTTGGCGTATGGCGCGCCGCCGCACGGCGGCATTGCGTTGGGGATCGACCGCGTGGTCATGATGATGATCGGGGGCCGGACCATTCGGGATGTCATCGCCTTTCCCAAGACCCAGAAAGCCATGGACCTCATGATGGGCGCGCCCGCGCCCGTGGACGACCGCCAGCTCAAGGACGTGCATCTCAAGCTAACACGGCCCCGGGGAGGGGAAGAGAAGAAGCCCGTCGATGAATGATGCGCGCGCGTGTCTGCCCCGAACAATAGTTCTTGCTCTTTCTCGAAACTTTCGGCATAGGTGCTCCAGTGGAGAGCATGCGTGCGGGGGGCGGTTACAGCGTGTGCGTGCGCGCGCCGCCTGACGATGTATGCCTATTCCATACAAGGAGGTTTGTCATGAGGCTGTGCACAGTATGGGTGTGTACCGGTATGGTCGCCTTGATCACGATGGGAACCGTTCAGGCCGATAACACCGACACGTGGGATTGGAACGGTTTCTATGTGGGTCTTCACGCGGGGTACGGCTTCGGAAACCAATCGGCGTCTATTGGCGGCACGCCGGGGATCAAGGAGGCGATCGAGTTGGGATCGGTTCCCCGGAAATTGGATACCGATCCGGATGGGTTTCTGGGGGGTATTCAGATCGGCGCCAATCGACAGTTGGACAACCTGGTGATCGGGCTGGAGGCCGATGCGTCTCTTTCGAGCATCAGCGGGTCCGATTCTGCAACGCTGGCCCCATTGGGCTCCTCTTTTACCACCCGGGCCGAGCAGGATCTGGATTGGTTCGGCACGGCACGGTTGCGGGTCGGCATCGTCTTCGGCCGCTTTCTTGTATACGGAACCGGGGGATTGGCCCTGGGGCGTTCGGATTTATCCTTGCGCCTGGTGTATGCGGACGGCCCCGTGACGTTGTTGAGAGGATCCGAAAAAGAGACGTCCGCAGGCTGGACGGTCGGCGCGGGGGTCGAGTACGCGCTTACCGAGACGGTAAGTCTGAAGGGCGAGTACCTGTACTATGATCTGGGGAGCGAGAAGATCACGGCTTCCGATGTCACCGACCCCGACTCATGGTTTATTCTGGACGACACGGCCACCGCCAAGTTCGATATCAATGGAAATATCGTACGTGCCGGCGTGAATGTGCGCTTCTAAGGTCGGAGCCGATCAGTCCTGGCAGGTCAGGCGGGTTCGGAATCTTTCGGTTTTTCCGCTTCGGATTCCTTTCCGGATTCCGCGGTGTCTTCCGTTTCTGTTCTCTTTGTTGATGAGTCCCCGGAAGCCGCATCGGCTTTTTCGGACGGTTCTTGTTCCGGAAGAGGCGGTTCTTCGGGCGGGTCTTCGCCGTAGACGCCCATGTTTCTGAATTTCCGGTAACGCTGTTCGAGGAGTTGGTCGGCCGGGACATCTTTCAATTCGCCCAGGTGTTTCAGCAGGGCGTCCTTGAGTAGGCCCGCCATGGCTTTGGGATCCGCATGGGCGCCGCCGACGGGTTCGGGAATGATTTCGTCGGCCAACCCCATTTCCAGCAGATCGCCGGCGGTCAGTTTCAGCGCTTCGGCGGCTTTGTCGGCATAGGTGCGGTCTTTCCAGAGAATGGCGGCGCAACCTTCGGGTGAAATCACGGAATAGTAGGCATTTTCCAGGATCAACACGCGGTCCCCGATCCCGATGCCCAGGGCGCCGCCGCTGCCGCCTTCTCCGATGACCGCCACGATGATGGGCACGGGCAGCGTGAACATCTCGCGCAGATTGACCGCGATGGCTTCCGCGATGTGGCGTTCTTCGGATTCAATGCCCGGAAACGCGCCGGGTGTGTCGATGAGCGTAATGATAGGGACGTTGAAGCGGGCGGCCAGCTGCATCAGGCGCAGCGCCTTGCGGTATCCTTCCGGGTGCGCGCAGCCGAAATTACATTCCAGGTTGCTCTTTGTATCGCGACCCTTCTGGGTTCCGATCACCATGACGCGTTGTTCGCCGATCGTGGCGAATCCGCCGATGATGGCGCGGTCGTCCCGGTGAATACGATCGCCGTGCAACTCCGTGAAATCCGAGGTGAATTCCTTCAGGTAATCCTTCGTATAGGGCCGCAACGGGTGGCGGGCGACCTGCACTTTCTGCCATGCGGTGAGGTTTTTGTAGATCCGTTCGCGCGTTTCCTCGATCGTGTTCTGCATGCGGTCGATATCGGCCGACACATCAATGTCCTGTCCCTCGCTGAAGGACCGCAGTTCCTTGAGCTTGGACTCCAATTCGGCAATGGGCTTCTCAAAGGGCAAAGTGAATGACGACACGCGTATATCTCCAGGGTTCGTTCGGGTTATTCGCGAATAACCACCTTGGTGCCGGTCGGCACGAGTGTATATAATTCTTTGACATCCTCATTCAGCAACCGAACGCATCCCGCGCTGGCCTGGTATCCGATGGTTTCGGGTTCCCAGGTGCCGTGGATTCCGTAGCCGGGCATATTGATGGAAAGCCAGTGCGTTCCAAGCACGTTGTCCTCGTGCCCGAATGGGATGACGCGTCCGTCCGGGCTCCACCACGTGGGCTCCGGGATTCGTTCCGTAATCTCGAATGTTCCGGTAGGCGTCCGTTCGTAGGCGCCGGTGCCGACCGGATAGCGTTTGAAGAACCGGTCGTTCAGATAGAGAACCAGGTCGTTTTCCGACTTGCTTACCTCCATTGAGAATTCGCCCTGGAGGATGCGCATGCGGTCTCCGACGCGGATCAACGAACCGCGCAAATTATTGGATTCACGGATCAGTTCGACGGTTGTGTTGAACCGGCGGGCCAGGGCTCCGAGCGTATCGCCGGGCTGTACGGTATAGTCCTCTTTTTCCGGCATGGGGCGGGGGGAGAACGCGAGTTTGATGTGAATGTCGCCCAGCAGGGTTTCGGCCGCTTCGCGCACGGTTTCGTCCTGCGTTTGCTCGAGGATCTCAAAGCCCAGTTCACGCGCCCGGAGCAGTTGTTCCTGTTCTTTCAGTTCGCGGGCCTCCCGCAACAGCGCCGCGCCGTCATCACGAATTTCCGGTTTTACGGTTTCCGCCCGGGACGGAGGCCGGGGAGCCGTTTCCACAATTTCCTCGCCGATGGGGTCCGGTCTTGTGGCGCGGCGTTGCCGGAGCCCGTAGATCCCGGCGACCGCCAGCAGAACGACCGCGGCGAGGGATAATGCCAGGCAACCCTTCCGGGATTTTCGCTGATTGATGTAGATATCCGTCATACTATGGCCTCAAGGTGCTTGATCACCAAGCTCATGGAAGGATACCTGCAGTTTACATCTTTCGCAAGGCATTTGCCGATCAGCGAAACCAGACAGCCGGGTGGGTGTTCGCAGTAGATTTTCAGTGGGGTGGGAGGAACGGCCGGGTCCATCTGGGCAATACGGGATTCGTCCAGCGTGTTTCGCTCAAACGGTTTATGAAAGGCAAGCATTTCGTAGGCGGTAACTCCGAAACTGAAAATGTCGGCGCGCACATCCGCGCGCTGAGTGGTGAGAATTTCCGGCGCCACGTAGGCCGGCGTTCCCGGGTATTCCTTCAGTCTCACCGGTTTGTGGGTACATTTAACGGCCAGGTCGAAGTCAACCAGGGTCACATGGCCGTCGGCGGCAACCAGCAGGTTTTCGGGTTTAATATCCAGATGCAGGTATCCGCGGCCGTGAAGATAGCAGAGGGCATCCGCCATCTGGCGTAGCAGCAGGAGTATATGTTGAGACAACATCGGATCGCGATGAATCAGCAGATCGCGGAGGGTGCGGGCTTCGACATATTCGAGGATCATGTAGGGTCTTCGCGATGCGTGGCCGTATTCGATCTGACGTATGATGTTGGGGTGATTCAGCCGGGCGAGGATCCGGGCCCCATGGAGAAATTTCCTTCGAATTCGCCGTTCCCGGACGTACAATTCCTTGAGCATCCGGATGACCACCCGTTGTCCGCTGGGGGCGGCGGCCACGTACAGGTCGGTCATTCCCCCTTTGAATATATTGCGGATAATGTCATAACCGGGTAAATCAAAGTCCGACATAAGGCCGGTAATGTACCAGAAGGATTCGTGTCTGGAAAGAAAATCACGTCCACATGCATTCGAAACTGCAGATAACGCATACCGAGGTAATCCATGCGAAGCTGCCGCGTGAGATGGACGGGTTGAAAATAGCGCAGATCAGCGATCTTCATTTTCGCCGGTACAGACAGCCGATCGAGGAGGAATTGGTCCAGGCGTTGAATGCCTGTTCGGCGGACCTGCTGGTGTTCACCGGGGATGCGGTCAATCATCCCCGGTATTGGCCCCGTGTGCTGGAATGGTGGAATACCGTAGAGGGGCCGGCTGCTCGCTATGCGGTGCCCGGAAATTGGGATCGTGTCCGCGGAGGTTCGCGTGAGGTGTTCATGCGGTACATGGAGGCCATGGGTTTTCAAACCCTCTGGAACGCGTCCGGCCGGTTTGAACGGGGGGGCGGCCGCCTCCAGGTGGTGGGGGTGGATGATGTTTCCCGGGGCGAACCGGACCTGGTCCGTGCGTTTGACGGTGTGCGGCCGGACTCATTCACGCTGATGCTTTCGCACAATCCGGATATCTTGTATGATTGGGCGCATCCCCGGTTTGATCTTTTATTGTGCGGGCACACGCATGGCGGACAGATCCGGCTTCCGGGACTGGGGCCGTTGTTCACGCATACCCGAATGGGTAAATCGTTCGTGGCGGGATTGATCGAATGGCCGGGGGAGCGCTTTGTGTATGTTTCCCGCGGCATTGGGACCGGACGATTGAAACTCCGCGTCCGTTGTCCGCCGGAATTACCCGTCATTACGCTTCGCCGTGCCCGGGAAGCCCCGGGCGGTTCCCCCTGATGCGGGCGGCGGTCCGGCCCGGATGCAAACCGGCGCACGATGGTCTATGGCACGGGCGGAGAAATGCGGTAGATAGGATAGAGTAAGGAAAATGAACGCATTGGCTGACAGATCGTATATTCATACCCCCCCGTTTCAAACGGGCCTCCTTACGCCGGCCGTGAAGGTGTTATTGATCCTGAACGTGGGGGTGTTCTTCATACAGATTCTGATGGATGTCCGCACGGGCGGTGCGTTCACCCTGGTTTTCGGCCTGGGCGCCGATGTATTCAGGACCGGTTTCATCTGGCAGATGGTGACCTACATGTTTCTGCACGGCGGCGTATTCCATCTTTTTGTGAACATGCTGATCCTCTTCTTTCTCGGACCTGAAACGGAGCGGGGTATTGGAACGCGGCATTTTGTGGTGCTCTATTTTCTGGCGGGTGTCCTGGGCGGGCTGGGTTGGCTGGTGGTGAGCCGGGTAGGTGTATGTATCGGAGCGTCGGGGGCCATATTCGGGGTGATTGCGGCGTTTGCCACGCTGTATCCTCATCGGCCGATCACCCTGCTCCTGTTTTTCGTGCTTCCCATAACCATGAAGGCCTGGGTGCTGGCGGCCGTGATGACGCTGGTATCACTCTTGTATGTCATCGGGCATTTCGAGGACGGCATTGCCCATTCGGCGCACCTGGCGGGGGTGGTGGCGGGATACGTTTACACCTACACCCTGTTCCGGGGCGGGGCCGCCCGCTTCCGGATACCGTGGCGGTTTCGGCGTGCGCCGAAATTGCGCGTGCTAAAAGGGGAAGATGCCTTTTCCTCCGATCCCTCCGAGGTGGACCGGATATTGGACAAGATTGCCCAGGAAGGGATGAGTGGTCTGACGAAGCGGGAACGGGATGTTCTGGAAAGAGCGAGCCGGGAACGGAGAGGGAAGCGGTAAATCGGGGGGCGAAAGAACAGGGGCCGGGTCGGATGGGGATGAAGTTTGTGGTGACGGGCAACCCGCCCCCCGGTCACCGCGCGCTTTGCCCGGGTGCCCGGACACCTCCCGGGCCGGGAGGAAGAGAAGGGCATGGCGGATCTATTTTTTTCCGGCGGGTTTGGGGCCGGTTTTCCCCGCTGGGTGTTTTGTTTCGCTTGCAAGCGCTTGCCGCGCCGCTTCTGTTTCCGCGGCCTGTTTGTTCGGGCCTTCTCCCCGGCCCGCCACGCGCTGTCCGATGCGGACTTCCGCCGTATAGACACGGGCATGGGGTGCGCCGGACTGCCGGACAATGGCATATACGGGGCTGATCCGCCATTGTTTCTGTGCCCATTCCTGCAGGGCGCCTTTCGGATTGTCGTGCCGGTCATCGCTTTTCACGCCTTTGACGATGACGGGTATCCAGTGATTCTTGAAGATCTTTTCGACCGCTTTCATGCCTCCGTCCAGGTAGACGGCGCCCACGATTCCTTCCAGCGCATCGGCCAGGTTGGAGACGCGCTCGCGTCCGCCGGAAAGCAGTTCGCCCTTTCCGAGCCGCAGGAACTCGCCCAGGCCGAGTTCCGCCGCGATCAGGGCGAGTGTTTTGGTGTTTGTGGCCCGGCTTCGGAGAAGCGTCATCTCCCCTTCGGCCATATGGCTGTACGTATTGTAAAGATGCGCCGCCGCGGCCAGGCCGAGTGCCGCATCACCGAGGAACTCAAGGCGCTGGTTGTCATCCGCGACCTCGTCTTGTTCATACCGGTACGAAGGATGCGTCAGGCCCAACTCCAGCAAGGACCGTTTTCGGAACCGGTATCCGATCCGGCGCTCCAGTTCCCTGTATGGATTTTTTCTTCTCATGCGCGAGGATGATATCGAGCGTGGATGGATCGTAACCGATTCGAGTCGATATGGGTATAAATTTGCGTGGTGGATATGTCGGCGTGGCCGAGCATTTCCTGGATGACCCGAAGCTGCGCGCCATTGGCGAGCAGGTGGCTGGCGAATGAGTGGCGCAAGGTATGGGGGGTTACGTTCTTGGTGATGCCCGCCCGGCGTGCGTGTTGTTTGATGAGTTTCCACAGGCCCAGACGGGTGAATCCCGAAGCGCGCCGTGTCAGGAACAGCCGGTCCGACCGATGGGTGCGGTCAAAGGCGGGCCGTGCTTCGGTCATGTAGCGTTCAAGCCAGCGCCCGGCCGGGCGCCCGAAGGGAACAACCCGTTCCTTGTTGCCCTTGCCCATGCAGCGGACAAATCCTTCCTCGGGATGCACGTCGCTTATTTTAAGATGGGCCAGTTCCGAAACGCGCAGGCCGGTGCCGTACAGGAGTTCCAGGATGGCGCGGTCGCGCACTCCGTAAAGGGTTTTTACGGGCGGGGCCTGCAGGAGCGCATCGACTTCCCGCATGGACAGGGTGTCGGGCAGTACCTTCCAGAGACGGGGTGAATCCATGGATTCGGTGACATTGTGATCGAGCATCGATTCCTGTTGCAGGTAACGGAAGAACACCTTGATGGCCACCAGGCGCCGGGAGATGGAGTTGACGCTTAAGCCGCGTTCTTTTTCGGACATCAGGAAATCGAGTATATCTTTTCGTGTAACCTCGTTGATGGATTTTCTTCCGCGATGCCGCAGGAATTCGATAAAGCTTCGCAGGTCGTCCTCATAAGCGGCACGGGTATTGGGTCGGAGCCCGCGTTCCAGGGTCACGTAATCGAGAAATTGATCAGCCAGCGCTTGCATGGTCAATGGGACACGTGAAGGCGTCTACCGGCATTCCGGCGGCAATCGCATTCGTGCGTCGGAACGGGCCTCCTCGTCGTTTGCCGTGAACCCCTGTTCGGCCAGGGTGTGCTCGATATTCTTCAGGGCCAGTTTCCGGGCGTTATAGGTAACGGTCAGTACGCGGTTTTCCGTGTCGGGTCGCACGGACTGAATTCCGTCGACTTCCCGCAGGGCGCGAATGATGATGCGGCTGCATTCCGTTTCGCGCATCTGCGGCACGTGTATTTCCACGGTCAGGATATCCTGGCGATAGCAGGCGCCGCCGAGCAGGATGCCGGCCAGGGCCAACAGGCAAGCGAGTTTTATGGAAAGAGGTTTGTTCATGGCTTTCGGCCGAATCGGGATTATTGTGTTTCCGGAAACAAAAGGTTCATCGATTTAGTAAGAGTTTAAACATAAACGTTCAGTGGGTGTCCAATATGTTGGAAGGGCGTGTGTGCGCTTTCCATGGGGTTCCTCACCCCGACCTCCTTGGCGTGCAGCGCCCTTCCTTTATCAAACCGTCAGCCGGTAATCAATATTCCTGAGCTTTTTCCCTGTATTTCCTGTTAATAATGTCAAGTGAAACGTGTGCCCGTTCTGCCAGTTCCGGGTATTGATGCTGAAAATCCTGAATGAACGTCTCGTATACGTCCCGTGCCTCGCTCAACTTGTTCTGCTGATACAGGGCAAGACCCAGGTTGATATGGGCCCGGGGTGATTCCAGACCCTTTTCAAGCGCGCTTCGGTAGTGGCGTTCCGCGGATACCGGATCATTCATATGCAGGTACGTGTTACCCATCAGCAGGTCTATGGAGGCCGGTTGATCCAGCCGTTCGCTCAATTCCCGGTAAATACGGATCGCTTCGTCATGACGGCCCTGCTGGTAGTGCAGCTGTGCGAGGCCGCTCAGGGCATAGACATCCGCGTGGGGCGGAGTTTTCTTGTACATGAACCCGATCACGATGCCGAGCAGAGCCAGGACGGCCAACACGATGGGGGTTACGATGACCGCCGTCCGGTTCTTTACCAGCCAGCAGGTAAAGGGAGACCGGTTCGGGGAAGCCGCCTTGTCTTTTCTCACCGGCGTGATATCGATGGCCAGTGCCGCCGAGGTCGAATCGGGCGGCATCGGGTCCGGTTCGGTCGCGTCGTCTGCGGGGCGGGGCGCCGCGACCCGGCTTAAATCGGCAGGCAGGGTATGCTGTTTCCGGTACTGTGCGGTCAGCGATTCCCGAAGCCGTTCGCGCAATTGATCCAGCGTACCGTTCATGTTTTTCCGGCGAAGGCCATCCAGGATAAAGAACTGGTGCAGGGCCGGGATGGGAGGCGGTTCGGGATCCTGTTCCCATGCTTCCCATAGCGGCAGCCCTTCCGGCTTCCAGAACGTTTTGGGGTTTTCCATGTGGCGGACCAGGGATCGTTCGCGGGTGCGATCCAGCTGGGTCCACAGTAGCGGCATGAAGCCGGACAGGGTCAGTCGGGCAATATGGGAACCTCCGATATACCGATCCCGGAAATTGCGCCGCTTATCGTCCCACATCCATTCCAGCAGATGGCGCCGTAGTTTTTCTTCATGGACGTTAAGGAATGCGATTTCATGGGTGTTGCCGCTGTGAAGACGCGACAAGTGCCGGAACGCGTCGATCTCACAGAGGAGCATGGCGGTCAAATCGACCGTGGCCAGTTTGCGGTCGCAGGTTTCGGGAATAAAGGCCTCGCGGGGTGAGCGCCACCGGGGAAAGCCATCCTCCGTGAAGCGGTTAAGGGCCTGTTCGAGATAGCGTTCCAGCGCGGGGTATACATATTCAAGAAAGTCCGTTTGAACGCCCGCCCGCGCCACTTCCAGCGCGCACAGGGCAAAGAGGGGCCATGCCCGGACGTTATCGCCCGACCGCCCGTCGGAATAATTCCAGGCAAGCAGCGTACCATCCGGTTTTTGCGTGGAGAGGGCGCTTTTGACAAGGTCTTCCGCGACCCCGATATCGATGCGTATCCATGCCTTGATCAACGGATACAACTGATTCAAATAAAATGCGGCGTCGGCTTCCGGAGCCGCCGCGCTCCACCGGAAGCGCATGGGGCCTTCGGGGGTTCGTAACCGGCCAACAAGGTGTTCCACGGCATACGTGATGACCGGCACGGATGCTTCGTTTGCGCGCATGCGTTCCCAGAAGTACCGTCGAGCCTGGAACTCGCGGCGAAGCGGTTCCATCGGATCGCTTTCCAGGTATTGCTGTGCCAATTGGACCGCCGTCTCGTGGTCCTCGGGGGTGACCACAAGGCAAAACCGAAGTCCCTCCGAAACAAGGCGGCGCAGCAACACCACGTTTTCACCCGGTTTTTCGATCCATTGCATGGAATCGGAATCGTGTCTTTCCAGCTCAGCTGAAAACAGGCTGGGCGGGACCGGCAACGCGGTATGCCCCAGTATGACCCCCGGCGCAACAACCACCGCAAGCTGGGCGAATGTGTCGGAGTCGGAGGGCATGATCCGATAGGCATTGGCCAGTACCTGTGTGCGGCCGCGCAGGGGGAAGTCCCGAATGCCGCCGTCGAGACTCCACAGCGGCTTCTCTTCATCGGGCGCGATGTCGCCCGGGGAGCCCAGGGTACGAAACCCGGGGCCCCGCGCGAAATCGTGCGGATGCGTCCAGGCGGATGGATGCAAGCGCCATCCCTTGACCCATGATAGCGACGGCGCGCTCACTGTGTTGGATTTGACCATGGAAACCATACTTTGGTGCAGGAATAAGAGGGTTGCAAGTTCTCTTTTCCGGGGATAGTATACGCATTGCGAGCCGGCCTGACAGCCGTGAGGCATGGGGTCGGATCAATGGGGCGTGAAGCGCGGCGCGGGTAAAATAAACGTTTCACGTTTATGGAGAAAACCGTACCATCAATGCCGTGCGTGGTCGTCATTTGGATAACAAGCGGCACGCAGACTGTGAGGGCTCATGAATGATATGCGGGACAGACCTCTCTCTTTCGGCATGCGGGTTCTACTGGTGGCCTTGATGCACAGCGGCCCTGTAGGGGCGTATGCCGGCGAAGTGACCACAACGGGTCATCGGGTGAATCTTCGTGCGCGGCCGGAGTCGGCCGCGGAAATCCTCGGACAGGTGGAATATGGCGAACGCCTGTTCGTTCGGGCGCGGGAAGGGGAATGGGCTCGAATTCAGCCGCCGGAATACCTCGACATGTGGGTTCACCGGGATTTCGTCGAAGACGGACGGGTTACCGTGAGCAAGTTGAATGTGCGCGGGGGTCCGGGGATTAATCACAAGATCGTCGCCGAGTTGAACCGTTTCGAGTCGGTTGAGGTGCGGGATGAATTCGGTGACTGGCTTCGAATTGCGCCCGTTCGGGATGCCGAAGTATGGATTCATTCGGACTACATCCAGGCCGTTCGTCCCCCTGAACCGGATCCGCCCCCGCCGGTGTTGCCGGTTCCGTCCGTAATCGAGCCGCACCGCCCGGATCCGCCGCGGAGGGATCCGCCTCCCGAGCGGGTGGAACCGCCTCCGACGCCCAGGCGTCCGCCGGAACGAACCATCAGGCCGCCGCAAGATCTGGATTTGGTCCCCTTGGAGGGGCAAGGCGAACGGGTCGAGATGGAGGGGATGGTAAGCCGGGTTGGTTTTCTATTCGGGCGGCCGAGCCGGTACCGCCTGGTCGAGCGGCGGCGCCACGCCTTGGAGACCCTCTGTTTTATCAAGGGACAGGAAGAGCAACTGGATGCGTTGCAAGGTCAGCGTGTTGTGGTGAGCGGGCGCCGGTACTGGGTTCAGGGGGTGCGGCATCCCGTGGTGGTGCCGGAGGAAATCGTGCGTCAGCCGCAATAGCGACCGCCTTCCGTGCCTTGTCAAGACGGCGCAGACCGGGATGGTGGAAACACGCAAGGGATGGATAGGCCATGCTGAACGATAAAATGCACCGCTGGCGGTTCTACCGATTCTTTCGGGTTCTTACGCCGGCCTTGTTATTGGTTCTGGTGTTGTCCGTGATTATGCTTTCTCGCCGGGCCTCCGGGGTCAACCGCGTGTTCCCGGACGATGCGGCGTATGCGGACCTGGCGGTCGCCCGTGTCCTTTGGTCGGATCACACGTACGGTTTGCATGCCCGCGAACCTTCGGGCGCAGGTTTCGATGCCGGTTGGCGGATACTGCTGGCCGCGGCGGGTGGGTTGACCGGCGACGCGGTCGCGTCGGGGTTCTTGCTGAATCTTATTTTCAGCCTGATTACCTTGCTGGCCGTACTGCGCATGACGCGCCTGCTGTTTCCCTTTCCCCCGTTCGGTTATTTTGCCATAGCCTTGTTGATCCTGTCGCCCGGGCTTACGGGGGATGCCCTGTCGGGAACGTCCGCGAGCCTGGCCACCTGCCTGGTGACGGTGGCTTCGCTCCTGCACATGGAGGGAATCAGGGGGATGCGGAGCGTGTTGCCCTTATCGGCGGCGGTGTTGATAGGGGGGGCGGTGTGGTTGCGGGTGGAATTCGCGCTGGTCTGGCTTCTTTTCTTTGTGCATGCCCTGGTACTTTCTTGGATTCCGTACCGTAACCGTCCGCGTCCGTCCGCGGTGGTGTTTCGTGGAATCAACGGGATCCTGATGATCCTGTTGCTGGCCCTGCCGTTGCTGGCCTGGAATATGTGGGTAATCCAGGTCCCTTGGCCACGGTTTCCGGGGGTGCCCATGTCCATGGATGCGTGGTCTTTCGAACGGCCGGCCGCGGCATTCTCCCACATGATGGAGCTGGTTGGGTCGGGTTGGCCTGAAGCACGCGCGCGCCTGGGCGCCATTCCTGTCATGAGTGTCGGTTTCAGCCGTTTCCTGGTCATGATCGGAATCGTGTTGATCGTCGGATTGTCCTTTGTGGAAACCCCGGGGCGCCCGTTTACCCTGACCGCCTGCATCGTGCTTCTCTTTCCCCTGCTGTATGCGCTGGTTTATCCCTATACCGGATGGTTCAGCGCGGACCGGGTCATGCGCGCGTTTCATCCGGTGCTGGTCGTCACCGCCGCGTACGGCGTTTTCCGACTTCCTTTCGCCGTGGAGAAACTGGTGCTCAGTTGGAAGCCCCACACGCCGACTACGTATGGATTTCGAATCTGGTGGGTGGTGGTCGGGGGAGTGCTCATGCTGATGGGGTTTACACAGGGCGTTCGCGAACACCGTGCCGGCGTTCGGGAGCTTCTTCAGCGGGAAGCCGTGCGCTCGGAAATATCACGGGCGGTGGAACGGGAGGGATTGTTCCGGGATGTATTCATTACGGATGAACCCGGATGGCCGGCGTATCGGCACGATCTTTCGTTGATCGACCTGAGCGGACAATTTTCGCTGGATGTTCTGTTGCGGGTGGCGGATGAGGGCCGGATAGATCCGGAACGGCTGCGCGAACTGTTTGAACTCCGCTTGCCCGGCGCGGTTTTGTTATGGCGATCCGAAAAGGATGACGTGGTGCGGAAAGTGCCGGATTATTCCGTATTGATCGAACCGGACGAAGAGTACCCGCACCGCCCGTGGTTCATCGTGATCACGTGGCCCGGCGTGCTTTGAAAAAAGACTGGATCAGCGACAGGCATTCCTCTTTCAGGATTCCTCCCTGAAAGGTTACCTCGTGGTTGAGATCCGCATGTTGCAATATCCCGAATTTGGAGACCGCCCCGCCGCGCAGGGGGTCGTCCACGCCCCAGACCACCCGATTGATGCGCGCCGCCACAATGGCGCCGGCACACATGGGGCAGGGCTCCTTGGTGACATACAACGTCGTCCGGTTCAACCGCCAGTCCCCCAGCGCCGAGGCCGCCTGGGTAATGGCGATGATTTCCGCATGGGCGGTGGGATCCTTCAGTAATTCAACCTGATTGTGCGCCCGGCCCACAATCCGCCCTTCATGGAGAATGACCGCCCCTACCGGCACCTCGCCCTTTTCGTAGGCGTTTTGTGCCTGTTGCAGGGCCATTCGCATGTAACGGGTGTCCGTATCCTGCATCATGGATCCTTTTCATGTGTGCGCGGTAAAGCGGGGCCGGCCGGCGCATGAGCGTTTTTATACGCCGTCGCCCTGATCAATTTCCGGATTATAGTGTATGCTATACACGGGGTTCAGGCGGCAAGACATATTATGTGAGGATAACCGGTATGGCCAGAAAACACAGTGCCGGCCGCGTGGGCGAGCGGGTCGCGTTGGGCTCCATATTAACGGCGGCGGTGCTCGCCATATATGCATTGGTGGTTTATTTTCCGCCGGATGATTCCGACCCGGTCGAGCGGGCGCCCGTTCGAGCCCGTCCCCAACCGGCGGTTGTCGCCGGAATGGATCCGGAGGCCGTGCCCGGCAAAGAGCTTCTCGGAGTCTCGCGACCGGCGCGGGACAAGGCACCCGATGCGGGGCGGCGCACGCAGGCACCGAATCCGGCCCCGACATCCCGTCGTGATCTCCCCTTGAATGAAGGGCGCACGTTCACCAAGGTGGTCTTGGCGGAAGGACTGGTGAGCCCCGACGGCATCGCTATTCACCCCTTGACGGGAAAGATCTACGTGTCCGAAGAGGATGTCGGCCGGATCACCATGCTGGACGACGGATCGTTGCGTGTTGTGATCGACCGCCAAACGCCCATTGTTCATGAAAACGGTGACCGGCTCGTACGCGGCGACCCCTTGACCTTTCCCGAGGCCATTGTCTTTTGCGGAGAAGGGGCGTTGTACGTGGCGGAGGATGTGCCGGACGGGCGGCTTATCCGGTTTGCCATGGATGAGACAGGCGGCTATCCCGAAGGTCGGAATATCGAAATACCGGGCTCCTGGCCGGGCTATGCGTGGGAGGGTTTGGATATCGGTCCTGAAGGGGAAATACTCCTCGCGGGTTCCGACCTGGAGTGGGCCACCCGGCAGGACGCGCCTGTTCCCTTTGGATCCGTGATGTTGTACCGGGACGCGCAGGCGCAGTGGTGGGTAATATCCCGGCAACCGTTCACGAGTTATTCCGAATCCCGTTTTTCGAATAGCGGGCAACAGGTGGTGTACACCTGCGAAGCCACGGGGGCGATCGGCTGGATGAACCTCGTTCATCGAAGCTTGAGAGGGTACAGTGCCTACGCCGGTCATTCCCCCGAAGGGGTTGCGCTGTTGCCCGACGGTTCCTTTCTTGTGGCCGAAGAGGCTTCAGGAAGCATTGTGCATATCTGTCCCGCCACGGATCGACACGAACATATTGTCGAAGGGTTGCAGGACATCGAATCCGTCCTCTGGGATGAAGCGCACCAGCGCATTCTCGTAACCGAAGACGGAACGGGGCGCCTGCTGGCGTTCGGGGTCAACAAGCCGTATGACCGCGACACCGATGCGTTTGATCATGCGTTGTATTATCCCGGGCGCAGTCCGCGGGTGATACCCGAGACGTGTCCCGAGTATCTGGCCCGCATACTGGCCTTCGGAGGGCTGGACTACGTGAGCGATAACCCGCACATCTCGTTTCGCGAATTCGCGACCCGGGTTCCGATGGTGGCCGCTGACATGTTGGTTGAGCCGATGAATCCGGACCGACGGCACGGGGATCCCATTGAGCGGGTGCAGTTCGTCGTATTTGAACCCAATCGGTTGGTGCGGGAGGATCATCGCCCCGATCTGGCTTTTGCGTTATTCGGATTACGGAAGCAGTCCGGCCGCTACGTCACGAGCCGCAGTCTGCCCGTTGCCATTCGGGGGGTTCGTTTGCCCGGTCGTGTTTTGCGGGACCAGGGGAGCGGCGCACTGGTTGTTCCCCTTCCTTCCGCAGTACATACGTCCGGAGCCGGAATCGTGTCGATTCATTTTCTCGGGCTCGGACGCATGCCGGATTATTCACTGGTGCTCAACCCGCCGCAACCGAATAACAGCTATATGGTGGTGTACCATGGGGATGGCTCATTGGATCATTACCGATTGATCAAGCCGGGCCCGGAAGACGAGGAGAACTGGGTCATCTCGTATGCCCGGTCGTCCCGTGATCAATGGGTAAGGGCGGATGTGGTGGAGGATTGATGGAGAGGCGCCGGACCGGGCAAGCCGGAAAGGGCGGTTACCCATGAAGCGAGTCGAAAAAGAGCAAACGGGAATCGGGCGAAGCCTGGCGTGGTGGATACCGGCCTTGGTGATGGGGATGGTGGTGGAGGCCTGGGCCTTGCGCCTGGAGCCATCCCGGGAGTTGTTGTCCGTGGATATATATGCCCGGGAATTGACGCAACCCGCCGGTTTGTCCACCGATCCGATCAGTGGGAATCTTTATGTGGCGGAATGGGGCCGAGACCGGATTTCAGTGATTCGGGATCAGCGGGTGGTTCCGGTATTCGGTTCAAACTTTGAAGTCCGGGAGGACATACCGTCCTGGGCCATTCGTGTGGAACGCCCGCTGGATCTTTGGTTGTACGCACGTGTGCGGCGTCCGCAGGACATTGCCTTTGATGCGGATGGGCGACTGTATGTGGCGGAATCCGCGGCCGGGGGGCGGTTACTGTGTTTCGAGCCGGCCACCGACGGGACTGTGCTGGCGACGGTGGTTCCGACTCCGTGGGAGGATGATGAATTCGGGTATACCGGGGTGGCGACGGACGGGATGGGGCGCCTGTATGTGTCCTCGCGGAAATCGGGTGCGGCCTCGATCCTTTCTTTCGGGCGTATCATGATGCGGGATGAATCCCGGCAATGGTGGCTGGTGGATTACGGGCCTTTTGCGGAGTTCTCCAACGTGGCCATCAGCCATGACGATCGCACATTGGTGTACGGGGAATACCGCACGGCGGATCTATGCTGGTACGACACGAAGCGCCAGATGTTGTTCGGCGCCGTGGATCGTGCGCGGGGATTGCGTTATGTCGAAGTCCTGCGTGACGGCACCACGCTGGGCGTGATTCAACGGCAGGACCAAACGTGGAGCGTGGTTGAAATCGATCCCCGTGAAGGCCGGATGTGGGAGTGGGTAGGGGGGTTGTCGCGGATCGGCGGAATTCATGCGCATCCGCATGAACCGGTGGTCTTTGTTTCGCTCCAGGACGAAGGACAAATCCTGCGCCTGCGCAGAAGTGCCCCGGCGCCCACGGACGCCGGGAACAAGCTCACGGAGATGTTGCACAGCTTTGAAATGCAATACGCATTGCCTCCGCGGGTGTGGCCCCGTTTTTTCCGTGAATTCATTGAACGGCTCGGTGTGGTGCGCCCGGTCGATCCGTCCGGCGCGGAAGCTGATCCCGGTGAACCCGCGGCCCCGCGCGACACCGTCTACGGCGTCGGCAAGGCGATGACCATTGCCGAATTCACGAGCAGCATCCCGTTGATTGCGGCCCGGGTGAAGGCGACATTGATCAGTCCCGCGGAATGGGAACCGGACCCGATTGAAGAGCTGAGTTTTGTAATCTTCTATCCCAACATTGACGTGGGCGGCCGAAAGGTCGCGCCCAACGTCAGCCTGTTTCGCGCGACGCATAAGAGCGGTCGCGTGGTTCGGACGCGATTTCTTCCCGACCAGATGCACCAACCCCCGGAGGATGTCATGGACTGGGAGGACATGCCCGAAGTGCTCGTTTCGTTTCCGGCCGGATATCATGCGCGGCGGACCGGGCAGAGCGAGGCCGGCTTATTGCGCGTGTATTTCCTGGGCATGGGGTTGGGGTCGGATTACTGGATTGATATCTACCGCCGGAATCAGGGGGAGAGCACGCTGCTGGTAGAGCGCCCGGACGGGCGAAAGCTGGAATACGTATTGGAGCCTTATGAGGAGCGTATTCAGGCGGGCGGCGAAACGGTGCTGGTGGCGGGGCTGGAACCGATCGAATACGGCTGGCACAAGCTGGGGCGGAATCCGATTCATTGGAACCTGATTGTTCACGAGGACGATCCGCTGGTTACCCGGCACATGGTGTCCATCGAGGACCTGCGGCGCGCGGATGCGCGGGGCGGGACGCCGGTTGAACCGGTCCTGTTCCGGGATGACGTCCTGTCGCCCGGGGAAATCGGTTTTCGTCGCACGGTGGTCATGCGCGCGGCGGGGCAATGGGCGGACATATTCTTTTAACACGTCTCGTCTTTGGTCGCTCGCGGCATGCCGGCGCGGCGTTAACCCAAGTTCGACCGTAGTTTCTTAATTGCTCTTTTCTTTCTCCCTTCATTTTCTTCTTTATTCGGAGTTGTGGGGTTCTCATTCCAACCAGGCGATGTAGTGAAGACCACGGGCTTGCCCTAAATGGAAGGCACATCTACTGTCGGGTCGATGCCCATCGGGCCGTGTGGGTGGGTCGCGGTCGGCGGGGCCGCCGACCCTCCCAAAGATGGAGGGTCACGCTTCCGCGTGACCCGGACGCGCGGAAGCGCGTCCCTCCATTATGCAAGAAACTGGCTTATCCGGCGGGAGGGACCGCGCGAGCCAAGGCGAAGATCGGGCCTCGGGGTCCCGAAAATGCAGTGGAGAAAAAGAGGAGCAAGGGATTGCATATCCTGGGAATATCCCATTTCTTGTCTCGTAACGGTCGAACTTGGGCTAACCGGCGCGCCGGCGAAACACATTGCGTTGGGCAATCGAGCGCTCGTCCAGGTTGGTCAGGCCGGCCTCCTCGGCCCATTGCATGGCTTCCAGGAATTCCCCCGGCGTGATGGCCCGGGCGATGCGCGGATAACGGAAGGCTTTGTGTTCCACGCGATACTGCGACATGATGTTCACATAGGTTTCTTTCGAAAGGTTTTCGGCCACCCATTGCACAAACTCCCGCGTTCCGGAAATACGGTTCGGCATGACCAGGTGGCGCACCATCAGTCCCCGTAACGCAATGCCCCGGTGATCCGTGACCAAATTTCCCACCTGGCGATACATCTCAATGATGGCCTCCTGCGCCTGTTCCGGATAGTCCAAAGCGCCGCGTACCGTGTAGCGGTCCGCTTCCTCGCCGTCCATGTACTTCAGGTCCGGCAGATAGATATCCACAATCCCGTCCAGCAGGCGGATATTGTCAACGAGTTCGTATCCGCCGGTATTGTAGCAGAGGGGAAGTCGCAATCCCTTGTGCAGTGCCTTGCGCGTGGCGTTGAGAATATGCGGCATGATATGCGTGGGCGTCACGAGGTTTATGTTGTGGCAACCGATGCGTTGAAGTTCGAGCATCATTTCGGCGAGGCGGTCGTCGCTGATCTCCCGGCCCCGGCCCTCGTGGGCAATCGGCCAGTTTTGGCAGAACACGCAACGGAGGTTGCAATGCGAAAAGAAAATGGTGCCCGATCCGCGCCGGCCCACCAGGGGCAATTCCTCCCCGTGGTGAGGGTGATGGCTGTACACGGTTACCCGGTCCGAGGCCCGGCAGAATCCTTTTTCACCCCGGGTGCGGTCGACCCGGCAACGGCGCGGACAGAGCGTACACTCGTTGAAGATGGAATAGGCTTGTTCAATGCGCTCTTCGAACAGGCCCTCCTCTTCAAGTTTCGCGTACGCGGGCTGCCATGCGTTGTCCCGGGATCCGGGAATCCCGCCGTTCCCGCAGGCGCCCAGGAAAAGGGTGCCGCCGGAAATGCCGATGTTCCGCATGAATTCTCTTCGTGTTACCGCCATGGTCCCGATCCGTTACCGTTGTCCAAGTACGCGTATCGCGCGCCACACGCATATCGTAATCGTTTCCGGGCTTCGAATCAAGTGTGCGGGAAGAATTTCAAGCCTTTGCCCGGGAGGCCGTGGCTTACGGCATGGATGTTTGACGCCTGCGGGTATAGATAGAAAGGAGGGAAGCGGGCGGGGGTGTACGTTCGACTCTCTTGCGCTCTACGGTGGACAGGGGCGGGTCAACCTGTTAGTCTGCCACTTCAACGCACAAGGAGTGACCATGGATATTAATGAAATCAGGAAAATAATCGAACTGATGAAGGACAACGAGCTTTCCGCGTTTGAGATTCAGGAAGATGATTTTCGCCTGTCGCTGAAGCGCGGGAGCGGCGAGGAATCGCGTATCGCCTTTTCAGCACCGCCGCCGGCTCCCCAGGCGCCGGCCGCCTCTGTGCCGCAACCGGAGGCGGCTCCGGCGGAGGCCGAGGAGGAGAAAGACGATGGATTGATCGAAGTCAAATCCCCGATTGTGGGCACCTTTTACCGGTCCGGTTCTCCCGAGGCGGATCCGTTCGTTCAGGTCGGCCAGGACGTCGACAAGGATACCGTGGTCTGCATCATTGAGGCGATGAAGGTCATGAACGAAATCAAGGCCGATGTGAAAGGCGTCATCGCCAAAATCATGGTTGAAAACGCGACGCCCGTTGTGTACGGCCAGCCCCTTTTCAAAGTCAAACCCGAATAGGCCCCATCCATGTTTGAAAGAGTCCTCATAGCCAATCGTGGCGAGATCGCCTTGCGCATTATTCGCGCCTGCAAGGAGCTGGGGGTGCGGGCGGTGGCGGTGTACTCGGAAGCCGATGCGTCCTCCATGCATGTTCAAGCGGCGGACGAGGCCATATGCATAGGGCCCGCTGCGGCATCCGACAGTTATTTGAAGATCGCCAACATTATCAGTGCCGCTGAAATCGCGGACGTGGAAGCCATCCATCCCGGGTATGGATTTCTGGCTGAGAATGCGCATTTTGCCGAAATCTGCCAGAATTGCCGGATTGCCTTTATCGGACCGTCCCCGGAAAACATCCGTACGATGGGGGACAAGGCGGTCGCCCGCGAAACCATGATGAAAGCGGGCGTTCCCGTGACACCGGGCAGTGAAGGCATACTGGCCAACAAGGACGAGGCGCTCAAATGGGCGAAGAAGATCGGCTATCCCGTGCTGGTGAAAGCGGCGGCGGGCGGCGGCGGCAAGGGTATGCGCGCCGCGCATAATGATGTCAGCTTGGTCCAGGCGTTCATGACGGCGAGCGCCGAGGCGGAACGGGCGTTCGGCTATTCCGGGATGTACATGGAGAAATACGTTGAGAAGGCCCGCCACATCGAAATGCAGATTCTTGGAGACACCCATGGAAACGTGGTGCATCTCGGGGAACGGGATTGCAGTCTCCAGCGGCGTCATCAGAAGCTTGTGGAGGAAGCCTTGAGTCCGGCTTTGGACGATGATACGCGCCGGAAATTGTACCGCGCCGCCGTGAAGGCCGCCGAAGCGGTGGGATACCGGAATGCGGGGACCATTGAATTCCTGTACGACGAAAAGACCAGGGAATTCTATTTCATGGAGATGAATACGCGTATCCAGGTCGAACATCCTATTTCGGAGGAGATCACCGGAATCGACCTGATCAAGGAGCAGATTCGCGTGGCGGCCGGCGAGAAACTGGCATTTTCACAGCGGGATATTCGGATGAACGGGCACGCCATCGAGTTCCGCGTCAACGCCGAAGATCCCTACCGCAACTTCACCCCTTCCCCCGGTCACGTCGAGCGGGTGCATTTTCCCGGTGGACTTGGTGTGCGCATCGATTCGCATGTGTACAGCGGGTACGACATATCACCTTATTACGACAGCATGGTGGGCAAGATTATTGTCAAGGGATCGAACCGGGAGGAAGCGCTGGCCCGGCTGTACCGGGCGCTGGATGAATTCCGGATTGAAGGGGTATCCACCACGGTGCCGCTCGGACTGGCCCTGCTGGCCGACGCACGCTTCGTGGCGGGCGATTACCATACGCGCTTCCTTGAACAATTCCTTGAAGAGGGCGCTTTTCAGTCACCCGCGAAAACATGATCCGAAATGCAGAGGCCGAACATGAGAAAAGCAATTCACATCATAACCGGGCTGGTCCTGTTTCTGCTGTTGCTGGGACAGGCCGTCTTTATTCTATATGCCACACATATTGATCGTGCGTTATGGGTACAGGTGCTGGACCGGTTCCGCGCCGAGCCGGAATACGCTTTTATCGGCGGCATCGTCCTGTCGGTCGTCATACTCGTCTATCTTTTTTC
>SLKG01000024.1 GCA_007134735.1 Kiritimatiellia bacterium | reverse complement strand
GACTATCGCCCCTTCGGGGCTTTCTTGATTTTTGCACGCAATCCCCGGCGCTTACGCGCCGGGCTACAGACTATCGCCCCTTCGGGGCTCTTCCCCATCCGTCCATCCGTCCATTCGCCCATCCATCCTGCCTTCTCCCTCTACCTCCCCGACATCTCTTCCGCCCTCCGCCGGGCGGCTTCCATCGCTTCGATCATGGTTTCCACGAATTTTCCGCCCGATAGAACCTTCAATGCGGCTTCCGTCGTGCCGCCCGGCGAGGTGACTCGTCGGCGCAGTTCTTCCGGCGGCAATCCCGTCTCCCGCACGGCCCGGGCCGCGCCCTCCACCGTCGCCGCGGCCAGGCGCTTCGCCGTCTCCGAATCCAACCCCATTCGTGAAGCGGCATTCTGCATGGCTTCCATCAGGTAGAAGACGTAGGCCGGACCACTGCCGCTCAAGGCGGTGACCGCGTCCATAACCCTTTCCTCCACGCGTGCCGTTATTCCCACCGCACCCAGCAGGGCTTCCGTAACGGCCAGATCCTCGTCCGCCGCATGCGCGCCCCCGCAGAGGGCCGCCGCGCCGCACCCCACCAACGCGGGCATGTTGGGCATGACCCGTACCACCCGCGCGGTTCCGCCCAGCGCCTGCTCGATATGCCGGGTCGAAAGACCCGCCGCGATGCTGATAAAGAGGGGGTTCCCGGAGGCCGCACCCTTCAGTTCCTCCAATACCTCGCCCATGATCTGCGGCTTTACCGACAACACCACGATATCCGCATCGCGCACCGCCGCCCGGTTATCAGCGCCCGCCGACACGCCGTACTGACCTTCAACGTGTTCTCGGCGGTCGGCCCGCACATCCGTGACGCGGACCGACTCCGGCACCGCAATCCCGGCACGCAGGATTCCGGCCACCAGCGCCTCCGCCATATTCCCCGCGCCGATGAATACGATCTGTTTGTTTTTCAGGTTCATGGCCTACCTCGTCTTCATGCTCGTCCACGCCCTATCGGGCGCGGCTACATCATCTTTGTAGCCGCCCCGCATAGGCGGGGTGGATGACATACCCATGAGTAAAAGTTCAACCCCGCTCACCGAACAACGCTGTGCCGACCCGAATGTACGTGGCGCCTTCCTCGATCGCCACTTCAAAATCGTTCGTCATGCCCATGGACAGATCACTCATGGGGATATTCAGGTCGCGGCTCCACTGATCGCGCCATTCGCGCAACTGCCGGAAATACGGGCGGGTTTTCTCCGGATCGCTTGCCAGCGGCGCCATGGTCATCAGCCCCCGCAGTTCCAGGCGACGGCATTGAAGCGTCGCTTCCAGCACTTCCGATGCCGCTTCCGGCTTCAATCCGAACTTGCTCTTTTCGCCCGAGACATTGACCTCCACGAAAATCTGCAGGGTGCGCCCGTACGCATCGCAAGCGTCATCCAATGCGGTCAGCCGTTTCAGGGAATCCACCGAATGCACTACGTCAAAAAGAGGCACGGCGTGTTTGATCTTGTTGGTTTGCAGGTGTCCGACCAGGTGCCAGGTCAAGCCTTCGGGACATTGGGGTATCTTTGCGCGCGCTTCCTGGACCTTGCTTTCGCCGAACACGGTCACGCCGCAGGTCATCGCCTCGCGGATGTGTTCGGGGTCATGCCCCTTCGACACGGCCACCAGTTGGATGTCCGCGGGATCGCGCCGCGCCCGCGCGCATGCCTTTTCGATGCGTTCGCGCACCGTCCGGTACCGTTCCGCGATGCCGGTTTCCGCCATGATGGTGTCGTCGTTCATCCTGGTTGCTACTATGCCCAAGCAACCCGCGTTGTACAATGGGATTATGCCGGCTCCAGGCATGGCGATGGGTAGCTGATCACAAAAATCGCGCCGCAACCAATCCGGTTCATGGCCGGCCTCGACCCACCTCTGTGGGGCTGTATCAAAACCCGGCTCACTGGGACCCACCGGAGGACGGGACAACTCAGGTTCGCCCTTAGATATTTCCTAAGCTCTTGTAGGTAGAACGGGGCCGGACGGACCCGCCGGGAGATGAGATGGACCAGACCGCATCCTGCTTCCCGGCGCGTGCAGCGCCCGCGCCCTACCATTCCCGCGGTGGATTCCGACTTGGTAGGGCGGGGCCGCCTTGTCACGGCGTAGCTTCCGAGCGGAGCCGGACGGACCCGCCGGAACATGGGTTGTGCCTGACCGGATCGATGGACCCCTCCCCGGTTTTCCTCTTTGCCCGCTTCGCGCCTTTGCGTTCTCCCCTTCCGATCCCATGGCGCCGTCCGCCACCATCACCTCTTACCCCTATATCCCCTTTGCGCCTTACTCTTCCTTCGCGCCTTTGCGTTCTCTTTCCGGCCTCACCCCAAAGTCCGGCGCGTGCAGCGCCCGCGCCCTACCCTTCCCGCGGTGGATTCCGGCTTGGTAGGGCGGGGTGAGTTGCTCGACGCAATCTACACGCTATAACGCCAGCAAATCCCGGATCTTCGCGCGGACATCGGCCATCGCTTCCGGCGTGAAGCCCACCTTGACATCCCGGATAATGCCTTCGCGGTCAATCACCAGGAGCGTGGGAATGGCGCGCACATCGTACGCGTCGCCGATGCGTTCACCCCGGGCGGCAACGTCTATGCCCACCGGGTATTCAATTTCGTGTTCATCGAGAAACGCCTGAACTCTCTCCGCATCGCCGGGACGATCACTGCTGATCCCGAGAATCACCACGTCATCGTCCTCGAATTCCAGTTCCAGCTCGCGCATGTGCGGCATGGCGGCGACACAAGGCGGGCACCAGGTCGCCCAGAAGTCTATGACCACGACCTTGCCGGCATGATCCGTCAGCCGGAAGGTCTCCCCGTTCAGCAGCTCCAGTTCAAAGTCCGGGGCTTCGGCGCCTATTTTCGCCGCGTCTTCAGGTACGTCCGCCCGGGCCGCGGCCATCAGCTCGTCCATGGAGGCCACCCGCTTCTCGCCTTCGTCCGGCTCAAACGCAAAGACCGCGTCGTCCACCGGCTCGTTGACCGCCCAGGAAAGAACCTGGTACTCGGCCTTCATACTCTCAAACGTTTCCGCCAACATGCGTTCCATTTCGCTCAAATCCGAAAGATCCCGGTCGGGATCGTCGTCGATCTCAAGCACGACCCGGCTAACCAGACCGTATTCCTGGTCGATCCACGCCCGGAAGGCCATGCCTTCCATCCCGATTTCGGGCGCCGTCACCTGCAGCAGGACGGTCCAATGCGGGCGCCCTCCAAGATCCTCATCGGCGAGCACGTCAACCTGCACCGTCTCCCCGGCGGCAAATTCCTCCAACATCAGCCGCGGATCCTCGCTCCACATCGCCCGGCGATCCGGAAACAGGCTTTCGTACAGAAAGCCAAATGGGGTCAGGGTTTCCGAGAGCGTTTCCCCGACTTCGCCCCCTACATACGCATCGCTGAACATGGACATGCGCATCGATACCGTGTGCCCGTCGGTCACCAGAACGGCATGATCGGTTTCCAGACGAAGCCGGTTCGGCCGCACAAAGGTCAGTTTCGCTCTCATTTCCTCCTGTACCTGTTCCCCCCGATGCTTCATTTCAATCGTCCATAATCCGTCTTCCCGGTAGGTTTGAATGGCAGAAAGACGTTCCGCCATGTGATCGAGCAGTTCCTCCACGGACAACGTGTCCGCGCGGGCCGTACCCGAAACCAGACCGACCAGGGACAGACACAGGGCGAGAAGATATGCGCGCTTCATGAGACACTCCTTATGTGCGGGGTTGAAAATTCCATCAGGAAACATACTCCGGCCCGGAGGGAAAGAAAAGGGCAATCCGGGGAAGTGATCGGGTGTCCAGGGCTGTCTCATGAACGACTCACCCCGCAATTGCGGGATTCGCTCTCCGACTCCGATCAATAACCTTTATCTCTTGTGGAGGTCGAGGCGGAAAGATATTCACTAACTATTTCGTACACTATCCGGGTTCGCCTTTCGCAGGAGGCGGTCCAGGGCGTAACGGCCGCCGCCGGCGATGAGCAGGTAGGTGGAGGCCAGGAGCAGTGAGACATCGAGCCGCGCGCTGTGCAGGCCGGCGATCCAGCCGTCCGCCTGGAAGGTGGGAACCTTGGTGGTGAGGATGGCCACGATCATGACGATGATCAGAGGGATGGCCCCGGCACGCGTAAGCAGGCCCAGCAAGACCATCAGTCCTCCGGCAATCTCCCAGAAGCCGACCCACACCCCCATGAATTCCGGGAACGGCATTCCCATATCGGCAAAGCGTCCGGCGCCCATCTCTGCGGGTTCCGTAAACTTCCGTATGCCGGCGAAAATAAATACCCAACCCACCAGGAAACGGATCAGCCATAACGCCGATGTTGCCGCCCGTTCCGATGTGCCTGTGAAGTAGTTCATTACTTTGTTCATAGTAATGTATATGTTGCGGGTTGATCGTCGTGCTGTCAAATCCTGAGGCTGGTGATTTATTCTTTCTCACCGGAGGCGAGCCCGCCTTCCGGCGGGGAACTCGCGACATGAGAAGAAGAAGAAGAAGAATCGGGGCGGCGAGATTTCTCGCCGGAGGCGAGCCCGCCTACGGCGGGGAACTCGCGGCATAAGAAGAATCGAGCCTCCTCATAGATATCCGAACCTGGTTTGAGGCGCAACACCGCGTTAGCCGGTAGTGCGCTGTGATCCTCCGTGATCGTCCTGATTGGCGAGCGTGGGGGCGTGTACGGACCCACG
>SLKG01000067.1 GCA_007134735.1 Kiritimatiellia bacterium | reverse complement strand
AATCGCCGGGCGGCTTCGACAGCCCCCTTGACGATCTCGGACGGGGCATGGTCGCCCCCCATCGCATCAACCGCTATGCGCATGATTATTCGTCAGTAGATACGGTAACCACCTGTCGACCGCGATAATAGCCACACGACGGACACAGGTGATGCGGCTTCTTGGGAGCCCCGCACTGTGGACAGGTATGAGTGGCCGGCCGCGGGCGCTTGTGCGACCGGACTCGGCTGCGAATCTTGCTTTTCGACGTTCTTCTCTTTGGAACAGCCATAATTACCCACCTTATAAATCGAGTTGATCGAGCCCATCCCATGGAGACGAACGCTCCGGGGCATGACACGAACAAGACCCTTTATTAAGATTCCGCCCGCACTGCGGACACAACCCGCGACAATCGGGGGAACATACCGGATATGAGGCCATGTTCAACAATACCGCTTCCCGAAAATCCCCGGTAATATCCACGACCTCGGTTCCCGCTTTTAATTCGTACGCGCGTAGAAAAGACGAATCCACCGCGGTTGTCGAGAAAAATTCGGCACATCGTGAACACATCAGATCCATTTCCACACCAACCCGTCCCTTCACAACCAGCTGATGCGTCGCGACCTGCACAAACAGGGCATAACGAAGCGGCCCCGACGGCCGCATGAACCGATCCTCTTCCAATTCAAGGACTTCCTTCGGCTCCTCCCCTTCCAGATGTTCTCCTTCCGCGGATAATTTGGGAATTTCTATACGCACGCCACCGCTCCAATCCGGCTCAAAATACGTTATTTCCCCGTTCGATCAGGGGCGGGACAATCGTTCTTTCAAGGCTCGCAAGACGGGTTCGGGGACAAAATCGTCAATGTGACCGCCCATCTCTACAATTTCACGAACCGTGCTCGAACTCAAGTAACTGTAGGACTCGTTCGGCATCAGAAATATCGTCTCAATCTCCGATGCCATTTTTCGGTTGGTCAAGGCCATCTGGAATTCGAATTCGAAATCAGAAAAAGCCCGAACGCCTCGAATCAGCACGCCGACCTGTTTTCGCCGCGCATATTCCACCAGCAGTCCATCAAACGAATCGACCTCCACATTCTTGAAGTCCTGGACGGTCTCCTCCACCAACCGTATGCGTTCGTGTATGTCGAACAGGGGCGCTTTTCTCGTGTTCACCCCGATGGCAATGATGAGTCGATCGACAATTTTTGCCGCGCGGCCGATGAGATCCACGTGCCCCAGGGTAATCGGGTCAAATGTACCGGGATATATGGCGATCGGGATCATGTCGCACCTCCCATATGGATATCTTTGTTTCCCCGTATTTACGAGCCCGCACCAGGTGCCATCCGGCCCTTTCAGACAAGCCCTCACGGTCGGCGTGTTCAAGCACAAAAAAACCGCCCGGGGACAATAGGGCGCGCTCGCCTGTGAGTTGGAACAGTTTTCCGAATTCGGAAGAATCACTATGCATGGCATACGGGGGATCGGCAAGAATTATGTCGAACGGTTCCTTCGATTCCAGCGTTTTGAGGGCGGAAAACACATTTTTGCACAGCATCTGTACCGGTCGTTCGGGATCGCGGCACAGCGCCGTCACGTTGGCACGCAATACCCGGAACACCTTCGGGTCGCGTTCAATCCAACAGACCCGTGCCGCGCCGCGGCTCCAGGCCTCGAGTCCCAGGGCTCCGGACCCCGCAAACAAATCCAGTACGCGGGCACCGACAAGCCGCTCACCCAACTGCGCGAACAGCGACTCGCGCACCCGGTCCTGCGTCGGTCTTACCGAACCCGGCGGCGCCTGGTATCGCCGGCCGCTTAAAATCCCTCCCGTGATACGCATGTCATTATCCTTGGGATCGACAGGTAACTGGATTCCACCCACCCCTATATCCCCTCCAAGGAGGGGAGAACTCCGTTCACTCAGTTTGTGATCTTAATCCTTTCTACCTCATCGCGCGCCCTGGCCGCAACATCATCACCAAATACTTTTTCACTCCAAGGGCAAGGCAAGCGCGCTTCCTACATCCGGTGGGGCAATCATCGTCCACCGTTATCGTCGCTCGCTATCGTAATCCGAAAAGAGACAGGGATAAGATATAGATCAGGACCATTTCTTTCTCCCCGGGGGGGTGTTGGATTACCCATCACGCAATTCTTCATACAACTCTATATGCGCCTTGATCGCACGTTCCCGGCTGAACTCGCATTCCAGCTTCTTTCGCCCGGCCAAACCCATGCCGTATGCCAGATCCGGATCGTTAGATATCTTCTCGATCCTGTCCGCGAGCTGATCCGCATGGTAGGGCGCAACAAGATATCCGGTAATCCCGTCCTCAACCAGGTCAGGGATACCGCCCACCCGGGTGGCCACAACGGGCCGGGATGCCCGCATCGCTTCCAGGATGACATAGGGCAGATTTTCCATTCGGGAACAGAGAACCAATACATCGATATCCCGCATAAAGTCCGAGGAATCGACATAACCCGAAAGGTTCACATATCCGTTCAATCCCCATTGGTCTATCCGTTTCTGAATCGCCGCCCTCTCCGGCCCCGTGCCCGCAATCCGAAATTCGGCTTCAGTTCCCCGGTCAATGAGTTTTCGTGCGGCCCTTAAAAACAGGTCATGATTCTTTTCCGAGCTTAATCGCCCCAACATACCGATGCGCAAAGGCGCCGGCGGTCGTCGCCGGCCCTCGGTCGGAACGGCTTCAGGAAGAGGAGGATCCGGGATGCCGGTGGGAATTCGAATGAGGCGTTGTACGCCCCGGTCCGACAATATCCCTTCGTAATAACGGGAGAGCACGACCACCTGTTGAAACCGCCGCAAGGCCTGTACATTGATCCAACCGTAGAATATTTCCTTGATATCCGGTCGGTACAGCCAGCCGTGCACCGTGCTCACACAGGGGACCACCCGGCCAAAGCGCGCCGCCCATCCGCCATGCACGTCGGCCTTGTACCCTACGCAATGCAAAACGGATACCGCGTCCGATACCAGGCGGTTCCGTATCATCCGAACCAGTGAAAACGATAACGCGTGTTTTACGGGAAAGGACGCCCAGGGAATATGCCGGGCGTCCAATGCATCGCGTAACGAATTCGCGGCGTCCCTCCCGGAATCAAGCGGAACGGAATTCTCGCCGTCCACAGAGCGGTTCATAAGGCGCGCTTCTTCGATAAGCCATATCCGGATATCCGCTCCCTGGCGTCGAATCCCCTCCGCGAGGTCCAGCGTGGCCTGTTCGGCCCCGTAGACCGCCCCGATGTCTTGCATGAGAAATACGATCTTCATGGTTTCTGTTCACCCGCACTATCATGCCCGACTTAAGTGGCTTGATGAAGCCGAATTTTTCAGGGAAGATACGGCCATGTCAAACGAGAAGCGGCTATCGGTAATCGTAGTTACCCGAAACGAGGCGCGGTACGTGGCCCGCCTGCACGAAGCGGTCCAGAAAATCCAAAAGCCGGATACAGTGAAGGTGGAAACCGTCCTCGTGGACGGAGGAAGTACGGACGGAACCGCGGACACGGCGAGACAGGCGGGATTTACCAAGGTGATCGTATGCCCGGACGCCAACATACCCGTATGCCGGAATCGCGGCGTACGCGAAGCGTCGGGAGATTGGATTGCTTTTCTGGACGGGGATTGTGAGCCGGCGGAGGATTGGCTGGAGCAGGCCCGGCCATTTCTGGAATCCCCGGAGAAGGTGGTGCTGGGCTGGCCGGCCGAACCGCCGTCACCCCGAACCTGGGTACAAACGGCTTGGCTCTACCATTGGACCCATAAGAATCCCCGTATCGAAAACTACCGGGGTCGTCGCGTGGTACGCCGTGAAGGATTTCGGCTTGTCACCACGCGAAACATGATTCTCCATCGAGACGTGTTCGACGATCTGGAGGGATTTAACGAGGCGTTGCCGACGGGAGAGGATACCGATTTTGCATTCCGGGCCTATATGGCCGGGATCACCGTGCTGGGCGTTCCCGAACTGAAGGTGATCCATCATGGCGAACCGGCCACGCTTCGAGCGTTTTTTCGCCAGCAACTATGGCATGCCAATCGCCGAAGTTATGAACATATCATGAAACTAAGCGGCGGACGTGTTGGCGGAAATGCACCGAGGTATACATGGATTTTTGCCATGTCTCTTGCGTTGGCTTTGTGCGGCCTCGGTCTGTCGCTGGTTTTCCGAACACCCGGATTTGCGATTTTTGTCACGCCGCTTATCCTGGTGGTGGTGCTGCCGGCCCTGGCGATCAGTGGAGCCGGAGGGCGCATGGCTATGTTTCCCGCTTTATGCGTGATCTATTTTATCTACGGCCTCGCGCGCACCGTGGATTTGCTGGGCCTGGCCCGAAACAAGGTTAGTTGGAAACTGGAGGGCAAAGCGCCTGCTGAGCCGCGTGCATAAAACGACGCAGGAATTTATCCCGCCCGACAGAACCTCACCCTCCGGTCCGGCATACCTCCCGGTACAATTCCTTGAAGCGTGCCGTGATGAGTTCCGGTTTGAATTCCTGCTCCACCCGTTTCCGGCCCGTACGCCCGAAGGATCGCGCTGTTTCAGGGTGATTCAGCAGGTAGGCGATCCTGTCGGCAAGCCTGTTCGCATCGCCTGCCGGCACCAGGAAACCCGTGTCCCCGTCCTTCACCAACTCCCGATTGCCCCCGCAATCGGTTGCCACCACCGGTAATGACGCGGCCATGTATTCCAGGATGGTGTTCGACAATCCCTCGTTCGCCTTCGGCGTCAGCACACCAATCGACAGACGGGAAAGCAATGGCGGGATCCCGGTAATATCGCCCAGAAAGGCAACACGCTCATGAATGCCCTT
>SLKG01000075.1 GCA_007134735.1 Kiritimatiellia bacterium | reverse complement strand
TTGACCACGGAGAAAGACAGAGACACGGAGAAGAGGGGATAGAAATAATTCTGTGGTGCGACAGGGAGTCCGTCGTCTTGTTCTCTGAGCCTTTCGTCTGCCCTTGTGGCCTCCGTGCCTCTGTCTTTCTCCGTGGTAAGAAACGATACTGGAGGGATCATGGTCTCTTATCTTCCGCACAGCTCCCGTATCGCGTTCAATTTGGCCTCGGCATGGGTATCGGGAGAATAATGCCGCCGCACATCCTCACGCGCGTTATGGCCGATGCGTTTCCGGAGCGCGGGATCATCCATCAATTCGCGGCAACGCCGTGTCCACGCTTTCGTATCGCCGTATTCGATCAGAAAACCGTTCTCCTGGTCCCGGATATAATCCGCGGTTCCGGGAGCCCGGGTGGTAATCACGGGTTTTCCCATCGCCATGGCCTCCAGCATCACGACCTGTCCCGTGGATCGTTCGGCGGGAAGCAGGGGAAGGGCGACAACGGCGCTGTCTTGCACATGGCGGAGATACGCATCCCTTTCAATTTCGCGCAACACCGTGATGCTATCGGGAAGGCACGGCGTGCGCAGATCGGCCGGGCCGCAGATTACGGTAAAGGGATGGGGCAGGGAACGGGCTGTTTCCAGAATCACATCGTAGTCCCGCAAGGTGCGTCCGGCGGATAGAATGAAAAGGGGGGCGGCTTCCGTTGTTTCCTGTGGTTCGATGGTGGCGTTGAGGGGGACGAAGCGAAGCCGGTCTTCGGGCAGTCCGAAACGTTTGGCGGTGGACGCGATTTCGGCGGAGCTGTTCGTGATGATGCCATGCGCCCGCCGCGCGATGTAGCCGTACAGGAGGGTTTTCATGCGCCATAAAGGGTTCCGGGGCTGCGCGTTGTCGATGAAGACTTCCGTCATCACCTGTTTCGCGGGGCGCCGGAACAGGAGGGAGAGAAAACCGTAGGCCATCGATTCGCGGATGCCCATGGTCAGCACAACGTCGTAGTCCCGCGCGCGCCGGAACAGGATCCATGCTTCTTTCCAAGCCGGGTAGGGAGGAGGCGGATTTTTCTCTGTGTCGAGCGGATACATCGAATCCGTGCGCGTCCGCCAATATTCGCTCTGCCAGAACGTCATGTTGGTCAGGATGCGGAGTTCCCGGTTGGAATGGGGGGGACTACACATGGTGCGTGGTGTGATGCATGTTCATGGGAAGCCCTTACCAAGAAGTGAAGAGGTCGTCAATAGTCGTTGGGCTCCTGGTCCTCGGTCTCTCTAATCGTTATCCGTAATCGCATGCCGCGCCGGAGGCCTTGCGAAGGCGGGTCGCCCGTTATCGTATGCCGATGAGAAAGGATGGAGCAAATAGGGAACCAGCCTTGCACGGAGTTCTCCCCTCCTTGGAGGGGATCAAGGGGTGGGTGAAGTCCGGCTTATGGGTAGTGGCAAGCAACCCACCCCGCCGGTCACCATGCGCTTCGCTTAGGTGACCGGCACCCCTCCAAGGAGGGGAAAGAGAAGAGGAGCAGAAGAGGCACAAGAATGCGATGGTCGGCGTGTGATCCGCCACCGCTTATCAGCGGCGGCTACGGCAAGCAGCGGCGAAAGAACATGGTTGATTTCTTGTCTGCGTGTCGTTCCGCGCGACGATTGTTTGCGAGGCAATCAGGGCTGCGTCAAGAAACGGCTCAGCAGGAGCTTCGCCCTCCAGATCAATCAATACCCGTTGTTTTCGTGTGGAGGGCGACGCTCTGCGGAGCCGTAACTCCACCCATGGCCTTTCTTGACGCAGTACTGGCGAGGTAATCGAGCCCATATCTTTGCCATTGAACGAAGTGCATTGAATCCGTAGCATTCAAGGTATAACCACTTGGCGGACCATCACGGTATTTCTACATGAATAATACTAAGGAGGCACAAGAGATGAGCGCGGGAAAACGTCCCGTGGTCAGCATTGTGACCAGCACATACAATCGTGCCGACACGATCCGGCGGGCGATTGAATCGGTTCGTGCGCAGGATTTTACCGACTGGGAAATGAACATTGTCGGCGATTGTACGCCCGATGACACAGAGGGCACGGTGCGTTCCTACGGGGATCCCCGGCTTCGTTTCCATAATCTGCCGGAAAAATCCCCACCCGGCAGTCACGGGGCCATTGCCAAGAATCACGCCCTCTTCGAAATGTCCCGGGGGGAATACATCGCCTACCTGGACGACGACGACATCTATCGCCCGAACTATTTAAGTACGATGATCGGGTTCATGCGGGAACATCCGGGAACGGTGTTTGCCTATTGCCGGTGCCTGTATCGGGACAAGAAGTCCGGCCGCCGGATATGGGGTAATCCGTTTCAGCGGTGGATGCACGGATATTCGAGAGAGAAACTGCGACGGTATAATTTCATAGATACGGATTGCGTGGTTCACACGCGGGCTCTGCTGGATGACGTCGGGGGCTGGGATCCCCGTTATTATTATGACGATTATGAGTTGTGGCTGAGAATCAGCGAGAAGCACGAGCTTCGTTATCTGAACCGGGTACTGGTCGAAAAATTTGTGGAGGAGCCGCCGTTTTTGATACGGGCCATTTCGAAAGGGTGGCGCATACTGCGGCACGGCCGGCATACGCCGGTTCGATAGAGAGCCGTTTGGCGGCAACGCCGCGCCAACGGCTCTTCGTGTGGCCTGATGAAGAGGAGATAGGACCGCGATGAATTATGAACGGGTGGACAGAAATATGGAGTGCGGCGCTCCGCGCCGCTTTGTTTCCCAAAGGCGCGTTGATTCGGGTGTTGGGGGGTGGATCGCGCGGGTCCGAAAGCGGGGCATAGCCCCGCACTCCAAAGCGCTTCGCGCGAAGAGTGTGTCAGAGCAAACTGTATAATGTATTTTCAGGCCCTCTTTTCAGCCATGCATACTGTTTTCTGGATAACGTTTGCGCTGTTGTTCTACCTCTACGCCGGTTATCCGTTGTTCCTGTGGATGCTGGCTCGATGGTTCGGGCGTCCTGTTCGCAAGGGGACGACCGGCCAGAAATGCTCCGTGGTCATTTCCGCCTACAACGAAGCCCGCACCCTGCCGGGTAAACTGCGCACCCTGTTGTCCGGGCGGAACGGCGATTGTGTTGAAGAGGTTCTGATCGGATCCGACGGGTCGGACGACGGCACGGAACAGGCGGTTGAGCGGGTGGGGGATGACCGCATTCGCGTGGTGCGGTTTGATCGACGGCGCGGGAAGCCTTCCGTGCTCAATGACCTGGTCCCGCAATGTCGAGCCGATGTCGTGGTGCTGACCGATGCCCGCCAGGAATTGTCGGACCGGGCATTGGTTTCCCTGCTGGCCAATTTTTCGGATGAGCAGGTGGGGGTGGTGTCGGGTGAACTGATCTTCCGGCGATCGGATAACGGATCCTCCACGGCCGAGGGCATGGATGCGTATTGGCGGTACGAGAAATTCATCCGTCGCGCCGAAGGCCGTTTCCGGTCGGTACCCGGCGCGACAGGAGCCTTGTATGCTATCCGGCGTGACCTGTTCACTCCCATGCATCCCGAAATACTGCTCGATGATGTGGCGGTTCCCATGCAGGCGATTTTGAAGGGCCATCGCTGTGTTTTTGAGGAAGCGGCCATCGTGTACGATGTCCCGTCCCAAACCGGAAAAGCGGAAGGCATCCGCAAGCGCCGGACCATTGCCGGGAATATTCAGCTCGCAGCCTGTTATCCCGCATTTCTCAACCCATGGCGCAATCCGATCTGGTTTGAGTTTGTTTCCCACAAGATGTTGCGGTTGGTTTCCCCGTTCCTGCTGATGGTTCTGCTGGCGGCCAATGGGGGGATTGTGGGGAGGCAGTATTCAGTAAGCAGTGTTCAGTGTTCAGTATTCCATTCGCCATCTCTTCTACTGAATACTGAACACTGCTTACTGAATACTGCCTACTGGATTTCCCTCGTCGCCCAGGCTCTTTTCTATCTCCTGGCCGCCATCGGCCTCCGGCCGGGTTTGCGCTCCATCCTGACCGCCGTTCCGGCCATGTTTCTTCGCCTCAATATCATCACGATGTTGGCCTGGGCAGACGCCCTTTTGCGGCGATATCGAGTGGATTGGCGAAGGATTCCGGGAGAAGGAAATCCGTGTTGATAAACGGCCCGCGGAATACGGTCTTAGTCTTTACATACACGGTATTTTGGGTATCTTTAATTCAAGGATTATTTTAAATCGGGGGCCCGGTTGTAGCATTTTGGAGAAAATGCGGGTAGCACGTTATATAGGCGACCTCGCAGTACGGGGGGGCGTGTATGCTTTCCTGGTGGCATGTATGGCCGTATCTGCGTCGGCACAGACCGCGTATTACATCAATGATGGCAGTACGGCGGGGAACTATTATACATCCGCCGCGGGCGATGATGGGAACGACGGCCTGAGTGAATCCACGCCCATGCGGACGTTGACTAACCTGCTGGCCGTGCACACACTTTCCGCCGGCGACATCGTCTACATGGATACCGGAACGTATTCGGGATACACGGTGAACATCACGGTGTCGGGTACGTCGGCCAATCCGATTATATTTCAGGGCGCGCCCAAGGACGGAGCCACGGTGTTCGACCGGCAAGACAGCTTCCTGCATGTATTCAACGTGTCGGGTTCCCACCTGGTGTTCCGGAATTTTACAATAAGAGGGGGGAATCGCGGATTTACCGTACCGTCCGGAAGCAACGGGGTCCTGGTTGAACGGGTTATCGCCCGGAACAATCAATTCGGCTTTTATCAAGCCGGCTCGCCGGGGAGTGTGTGGCTTGTCCGGAACAGCATTATCGCACACAACAGCAACAGGGGCGCCCGCTGGTTCGGTCCG
>SLKG01000130.1 GCA_007134735.1 Kiritimatiellia bacterium | reverse complement strand
TGGCGTTGCTGACGGCCTACCTGCCCATCCTGATCAAGACGGTGATTGACGATTACGTCATCGCCGAGGGCAGTGCGTTGTCGCGCGCGGAACGCGTGGACGGCATTACCCGGATCGGCCTCTGGTTCCTCGGACTGTCCGCTTTGGCGTTTCTGTTCCGGTACGGAGAGAGCTACCTGATGGCGTGGGTGGGCGAGCACATCATTTTCGATTTGCGCGCCGACCTGTTTGCCCGGATTCTGCGTCTCCCGCTGCGCATCATGGACCGGACCCCGGTGGGGCGCCTGATGACGCGCGTCACATCCGATGTGGATGCCATGCAGAAGATGGTGACGGACGGACTCGTGGCGTTGGCCGCCGACCTGTTCGCCCTGTTTGCCATTATGGGATTTATGATTTATGTCAGCCCGTTGCTGGCGTTCACCTTGTTTTTCATTTTCCCCGTGTTGTTCGTGGTGCTGGCCGTCATTAATTATCAAATCCGTCGCGCGCACCGCGAAGTACGGCGGCGGCAGTCCGCCCTGAACTCTTATCTGCAGGAAATGATCACGGGCATGCTGACCGTCCAGTTGTTCAACCGGGAAGACTACATCCGCGGGCGTTTCCGGAAATTCAACGAGGACCTGCGCAAGGCCTGGGTGGAAGCCGTGCGCTGGTTCAGCTTTTTCTTCCCGTCCATGGAAGTGCTCAACGCCGTGGCGTTCGGCCTGGTCCTGACGGTGGGCGGCGCGGCCATTTTGATGGGGGCGGAAGCGGTGACGATCGGTATCCTGGTGGCGTTCCTCGCCTATATCCGTGATTTCTTCCGCCCGCTGGAGGATCTGTCCGACAAATCGAACATCTTCCAGCAGGCCATGGCGTCCGCCGAACGCATCTTCGGCCTGATGGACGAGCCGCTGGACGTGCCGGATCCGGAACACCCGGTGGAAATCGAGACCTTCCGCGGCGACGTGGAATTCGACCGGGTCCGGTTCGCGTATGTGGACGAGGACTGGGTATTGCAGGACGTATCGTTTCGGATCGCCGCAGGCGAATCCATCGCCATTGTCGGGGCCACCGGCGCGGGCAAGACGTCGATTATCAACCTGATCGCGCGGTTTTATGATGTGCCGCAGGGCGCCGTGCGCGTGGACGGTCATGACGTGCGCGCGTACCGGCAGGTCGATCTGCGGCGCCGGATCGGGATGGTTCAACAGGATCCGTTTATCTTTTCCGGGACGATTGCCGACAACATCGGGTTGCACAACCCGGAGGTGTCCCGGGAAGAGATTATCCGGGCCGCGCGGTATGTGAACGCGAGCCGGTTTATCGAGGCGCTTCCGGACGGATACGAGACGCAGGTGCAGGAGCGGGGGATCACGCTGTCCACGGGTCAGAAGCAGTTGCTGGCCCTGGCGCGCGCGCTGGTTCAGAACCCGGACATCCTGATCATACTGGACGAAGCCACGGCGAACGTGGACACGGAATCCGAAATGCTGATCCAGGACGCGTTACGCAAATTGATGCGCGGGCGGACCAGCATCATCATTGCCCATCGCCTGTCCACGATCCGGGGCGTGGACCGCATTCTCGTGATGCGGCACGGAGAATTCATCGAGCAGGGCTCGCACGTGGAATTGTTGAAGCAGGGCGGGTATTACAGAAGGTTATACGATTTATTGTCGCACACGCCGGTGTGAGGGAAGAATGATCGCACCCCTGGACGCGAGGGCCGTCGTGGCGCCTTGCTTCCGCCTTCGTTCGAAGCGAACTACGGCGCGACAAGCCAGCAGGGCGCATGGACCGGGCGAACCGGATCGATTGTTCGAAGAGCGCCCTGCTGGAGCAGGGCGCTACGAAGATGGGACAATGTCGGGGATTCTTCCCTTCACCCGCACCGCAGACAGCGCACCTTCTTGAAGATCTCGTCCCGGTTGCCGTCTTCCATGGCGTAATCCAGCAGGACGCGCAGAGCCTTGGACGCGTCGGGCAACTGGTAGCCGTTGGCCATGGCATCCAGCCAATCCTTCTGGTCTTCCTCGATGGTGAATGTGATGTCCATTTTGTTCTTCTGCATGACGGTATCCTCCGCAATGAAACGGTCACTTACGCTATTTTTATACTCTTGGGCCGTTGAACACAACGGCATTTCTCGTCCTGCACTGCGGCTTGTAGGGGCGTCGCTTGCGACGCCCGTGGACGGTATCCAACGGTTCGCTGTATAGCGGCCAGAAAGGCGCCCGGTTATTGGTTCGGACGGTTGTTGCGCATCCCGGGCTTCGCAAGCGAAGCCCCTACATTCCCGCGTGGGGGTAGGCCATGCGGGAGGCCTCGCTGTAAGACAGGCATTCCTGCCTGTCTGGATCATGGATTGTGCCTGATACGAACAAGGGATTGAGCCATGCCCCCTGATTTCAGGTGGACAACACATCGCTCTTGAGTTTAATTGTACACGCATACCAGGCAATTCCTCGGAGGGGTGGCTGAGTGGTTGAAGGCGCGCGACTCGAAATCGTGTGTACGTGATGAACGTACCGGGGGTTCGAATCCCTCCCCCTCCGCCAGTTGGGGTATATTCCGGGCACATCCTTAACACTCTATTCCGGGCACATGGTTTACACATTGGTGCTCTTGACCTCCTACGGGCGCTTTGGGATGCTCGCGGAATGAGAACGGTTATCGGTGTTTATTGTATTCTGTTCGGCCTTTTGGGGTGGGTGGGGCAGTTGATTTCCGCCGTGCATTTCGAGCTGGCGCAAAAGCTGGGGTTGCAGGAAGGCAGGGACGGCGTGGACCCGATCCTGGCGACTGCCGAGCGAAACGCCGCCCGTTGGGACGTGTTCGTGCTGTGGACCCTCGCAGTCGCAGGCGTCCTCATGATCCGGAACAGTCCCTGGTGGCCGGCCGCCGCGCTGATTGCGGGCGCCGTCCATCTGGATGCCGCGGGCCGCGAATACGCGAAGCTCATAAGTCTGAAACAGCACGGACTGCGAATCGGTACCCCCGCCAACCAGACCATCCAGCGCGTCTTCTTTTCCCTGATGGTCGTGACCGGACTCGGCATCATCCTCTACGCGCTGCGTTCTTTGTAGTGTCGTGTCCCGGTTATGCCTCGACACTCCCTTAAGCATCTGCCGCGACCAACCCTGTCGCAGGCTGGAGGGACGCGCTTCTGCGCGTCCGGGCACGCGGAAGCGTGCCCCTCCAGGTGTGGAGTTGTCTCGCGACACCACTCTACCGGGGTCGAAGCGAGAAGAAGGTTTCGAAAACCGCGTCGCCGACCTCGTTGAGCCGGGCCTGTAACCGGTCGAGATACTCGTGCAAGCCGGCCAGGATGATTTCCGGGGAGCGGGCATAGATCAGTTCCGCCCGCAATCGGCCGAGCAGGCGTTCGGGTTTGGTCTGGAACGTGTCTTCAGGGGAGCCCGCAATCGTCCGCAACGATTCGTCCGCCCGGTTAAGGCAATGAAGGACCGCGCGCGGGAATTCGCGGTCCAGCAGAAGAAATTCCACCACGTGTTCCGGTGTGATCACCCCATACTGTTGCCGATACATTTCCAGGGCGCCGGCGGAACGCAGGAGAGCCGCCCATTGGATGTCATCGAGGCTCGAGCCCACGTGTTCGGGCGTCGGCAGCAGGAAAAAGTACTTCACATCCAGTAGCCGGCTGGCTTGATCGGCGCGCTCGATCATACGGCCCATGCGCAGAAAGTGCCAACCCTCGTCGTGGGACATGCCGGCTTCCGCGATCCCCAGCAAAAGATAGGAGCCCAGCTTGAGACGGGTGTAGAATTCATGCGGGGACGAAAACACATCCGGATCGTTCGCCGCCCGATTCACGTATAAATGCATCCGGTTGACCTGCTCCCACATTTCGCTGATGATATACGACCGGATGGCGCGCGCGTTTTCCCGGGCGGCGGTCATACAGGAGATGACGGAATTAGGATTGTTCCGGTCAAAGGCGAGAAAATGGACGACATTGCCCTGGTCGGCTCTGTCGTGTGCGGATTGAAAGAGACCCTGGTCGCCGGTGATCTTGATCAAGGGTTCCCAGCGGTCGATTTCGTCGCCGGGCAGATCGAGGGCCAGGTGCGCGTTGACCTCCATGCAGCGCGTCACATTTTCGGCCCGTTCAATGTAACGGCCCATCCAGTACATGCTATTGGCGACCCGACTCAGCATATCAAGCTTCTCCACGTCACGGTATGTAACCGGTTATTCATCCAATACCCAGGTGTCCTTGCTTCCTCCGCCCTGTGAGGAATTCACCACCAGCGATCCTTTTCGCAGGGCCACGCGCGTCAATCCTCCGGGCAGGACATAAATCTCTTTTCCGTACAGCACATAGGGCCGTAGATCGACGTGACGGCCCTCGAACTGCCCGTCCACGATCGTCGGCGTCCGGGGGAGGGCCAGCGTGGGCTGGGCAATATAGTTGCGCGGCGTGCGGCGGATCCGGTCGGCGAATTCCCGTCGTTGTTCGGTTGTCGCAAAAGGCCCCATCAACATGCCGTAACCGCCGGATTCGTTGGCGGCCTTGACGACCAGTTCGTCCAGGTGATCGAGTACGTAGGCGCGATCGTCGTCTTCCTCGCAGATATACGTACGCACGTTGGGCAGGATGCAGTCCTGATCCAGGTAGTACTTCACCATCCGCGGCACGTAGGCATAAATCACCTTGTCGTCCGCAATGCCGGTTCCGGGCGCGTTGGCCAGGGCCACGCGGCCCTCCCGGTACACGTCAAACAATCCCGGCACACCCAGCATCGAATCGGGCCGGAATGCCAGCGGATCGATGAAGTCGTCATCGATCCGGCGATAGATCACATCCACCCGCTGCAGGCCCTGCGTGGTGCGCATGCACACG
>SLKG01000141.1 GCA_007134735.1 Kiritimatiellia bacterium | reverse complement strand
GCAACAACACCTGCAAGAGAATTAATAATGGATTTACATGTAATATTTGGAGCAATATTCATTTTAACAGCTATACCAAGTATGGTTATTAGCAAAATCAAAAATAAAGGCAACACAAAACATGAAACAAGATGACAAATAAAACGCCAAGACAAAAAGAAATTCTACAAGTTGCCCTGGAACTAATAAGCCAAAAAGGTATAAAGGGTTTAACGATCAAAAACCTTTCAAAAAAGATAGGTATTAGTGAGCCGGCTATATATCGTCATTACGAGCATAAAATTGATATCCTTGTCGCTATTTTGGATCATTTTAAGGAAAACACAGAGTCTCTTTTTCATTTTGAGGCTAAAAAGGATATAACAGCAATAGAGAAAATCGAACAAGTTTTCAAACAACATTTTTCCACTTTTGCTGAAACACCTTATTTAGTTTCAGTAATATTTGCTGAAGAATTATTTAAAGGTGAACCTGCTCTCAGTAAAAAAATTGCAGAAATAATTAATGCAAACAACAGGATTTTAGAATCTCTTGTTAATGAAGGGCAGAACAAAGGAGAAATACGAAAAGACATAGAAACCAGCCATCTTACATTGATCATTATGGGTTCATTACGGCTATTTATAAAGAAGTGGCAATTTTCGAATTATGCTTTTGATGTAAAAAAAGAAGGATATAAATTAATAGAGTCAATTAAATGTATTATAAAGAATCAATAAACTATTATGAAAATCGGAATTATTTTAGAAACAAAAGAACCGGAAAAAGCATGGAATGCATTCCGGTTTGCTAATACAGCTCTTAAACAAAATCATAAAGTGAAGCTTTTTCTAATGGGTGAAGCCGTTGAATGCGAAGGAATGACCCACGAAAAGTATAATGTCAGTGAACAATGGGAATTGTTCGAAAGAAATAATGGTGAAATCCTGGCTTGTGGCACATGCCTGAAATCAAGACAACTGGATGATGCTACGGTATGTCCGGTATCTACAATGGTGGATTGCCTTGAAATGGTCATATGGGCTGACAAGACAGTTACTTTTTAATACTTTATCTATGTAAGGATATAAATGACTTTTATATCCTTTTATTACAAATTAAAAGTTAGTTAATATTAACAAACATTAAAGTTATGACAACATCAAAGAAAAATCAAAAATTATTGGCATTGTCTGTAATAGCTATCGTGCTATTAATTACCGTTTATTTCATTAATAATATGATACAAAATGCCAGGATGGAAACAGATCTTGACGAATATATGCCTTCTGATCATCCGGCATTTGTTTATAGCGATAAAGCTGAAGAATGGTTTAATATTAAGGATGGTATTATTATAGCAATTGAAAACAAAAATGGCATTTATAACCCTGGAACCTTGCAAAAGATCAAAGACATTAGTACTCAATTGCAGGATATGCCGGAATTCGATGAAAATGATATAAGATCATTATATACTGCCGATAATATTATCGGTTCAGAATATGGTCTTGAAGTTACATCTTTTTATACTTCTGTTCCGCAGTTGGATGAAGAATTAAATTCAATAAAGAAAAATGTACGTGATAATGAAATGGTTTATCGCAGGATGATTTCGGAAGATGAAACAGTAGGGTTGATCATTGCTGAAATGGATAAAGAAGATTTTACACAGGAATTTTACAGTGATATTTTGGAATTTGCTTATTCATTTGAAGATGACGACAACATTATTTATGTAGCAGGACGTCCTATCGTAGAAGGGACTATGGCATTACTCGGCCCGGCTGATATGCAAAAAATGGTACCGGTTGTACTTTTAGTTATAGCAATAGTCCTTTATCTTTTGCTAAGAAGTGTGAGAGCGGCAAGCGTAACTTTACTGGGAGTGTTTATAAGTTCAATATGGGCTTTTGGCTTGATGGCTGCACTGGGTATACCTATTTATTCAGTTACAACAATGATACCGGTTATGCTAATAGCCATTGGGGTGGCATATGGGATATATTTTTTCAATCATATGAACCAATTCATGTTGAAAAATCCTGAAGCCACACTGGCAGATGCATTGAAATACACATTAAACATTTTATGGAAGCCACTTTCTATGGCAGCATTCACAACCATGATCGGTTTTCTTTCTTTGCTAAGCTCGCAGGTATATCCAATCAAGTATTTCGGAGTATTCACAGCTTTCGGCATTTTTACTGCCTTTGTATTAGCAATGGTTTTCATTCCATCAGCAATAATATTGATCGGTTATAAACCCGGCAAGAAAAAGCGAACAGATACGGATAAAATTATTCAAAATCCTTTCTTAAACCGCATGTCTGATCGGCTCCTTGCAAATAAAAAATACGTTTACCTGGTTACAATATTTATTGTTGTACTATCTATTTTTGGTATACAAAGAGTATGGATCAATTCAAGTTTTTTGGACAATTTTGAAAAAGACAGTGATATAGTTCAAACCGATGAGTTTGTAAATAAAAAATTTGGCGGCACATCCACTATAAACGTGATACTGGAAGGCAACAGCGCTGATGTATTTAAAGAACCGGAAGTTTTAAGCATCATAGACCGGATGCAAAATGAGACCGTAAAGCTTGAAGAATCAGGAAACTCATTCTCTCTTGGCGATTATCTTAAACGTATGAATAAAGTTATGAATGAGGATGACGATGATTTCTATACAATACCTGATAGTAAAAACCTTGTTGCTCAATATTTGCTTCTGTACGAAATGTCAGGAGACCCTGAAAACCTTGATAAGTTAGTGAATTATAACTATGACCGCACAAATGTTACTTTCCAGCTAAAAGGAGACGACTCTAAAACCATTAATGCCGCCTTGTCTGTAATAGAAAGTTTTGAGGATGAGCTTTCAGCATATGATATTGAGCTCAACTTTGCAGGTTCGGGGTATAAAGCTTTAGTTTTCAGCAGTCTCATTTTGGATGGACAGATCCTTAGTATTGTTATATCGCTTGTTCTTGTAATTATTATACTTTCCATTATGTTTCGAAACATAAAAGCCGGTCTGATAGGTGCCATACCAATAACTATTACTGTAACGATAAGTTTCGGCTTAATGGGGTTAATGAATATTCCTCTTAGCAATACCACGGCATTGCTTTCAAGTATTGCAATTGGTATAGGAATAGACTATGCTATCCACTTTATTCAGCATTACAAAATGAATATAGCTAAAACTGACTCTCAAATCCAGGCACTGTACACAACAATGGGGCAAACCGGTAAAGCAATTATATTCAACGCAATTGTTGTTATTTCCGGCTTCCTGGTATTGCTATTCTCAGTATTTCCGCCAAACAGAACATTAGGCACATTGGTATCATTCAACATGTTCACGGCTCTGTTAGGAACTATTACAATTATGATGATACTTATGTATACAATGCGAATCTTTAAAAAGAATTAAAACGGAATAGATACAAGTAATGATTATCAATGATTTAAGAGTAAGGTACATATTGGACATATAGTACAATATAGAATGGCAGTATAAGTTTGATCAAAATAATTAATCTTGAATTCAAACCCTTTACATATATACAAAATGAATAAAACTGGAAACATAATTTTACTAGTTATTTCACAAATCTTGCTTCAGCCTATTGTACTGTCAGGAAATGAGGCAATAGAGCAAAAAGCTGAAAATATCTTTTTCCAAACTATAAGGGTTAATCAAGATGATAGTTACATAACTGCAGGAGGAGGCTGGGGAAATATTGAGCCTTTGATATTTGAAGCAAAATTAGCTCCCTATTTCCTTTTACGTACAAGCGAAGATGCAAAATGGGGCGCTACTATTTCTCCAACAGTCATTTTCCGTATGTATAATGAATACTCCTATCCTGTCCGAACGCCAAGTTATAAACCACACATAACTTTATACCGGCAAATTAGCGGAGAAAATTCATCCAATATGAATTATGTTTTTCTCAATTTTGCCCATCACTCAAATGGCCAGGATGATAATTTTTTTAATGATGATGGAAGTGTTAATACTTATTCGGGCGATTTCTCAACTGACTACTTGAAAATGGGGGCATTTTTTAATTACAAATTGGTGCCTTTTCCTAACACATACGAATATTTTAAAACTTCAGTTGAATACCATGTTGACTTAACACGCAATCCGAACCTTAAAGACAGATATAGCTTCATTAGATGGAACAATAGCCTTAGAATATTCAGATTTTTCAGCTCAGAAAAGCTTTTAAGAATAGAGAAAAATCCCAGAATTCAAACCTCTTTGAAAACTACTTGGTTATTTGGAAATATTAATAATGCCAGCTTTTTTGATGTGAAAGAACGCTTCAATGTTTCCCTGACCATTGCGTATCGCCCTGAAGCATTAACGGATGTAAGTTTGTTTGTAAATGCTTACTCCGGTAAAGACTATTATAACATATATTTTGATCGCAGATTATCAATTATCAGATTTGGAATACAAGCTTATGCTTTTAGATAATTAAATTTTAAATAACAAATATAAGGAGGATTAAAAAATGAAAACAATCGCAATTTTAACAACAACATTAGTAGCAATATTTTCAATAATATCGTTACCTGCTAATTCGCAACCTTCAGGCAAAGAAATTATGGAAAGAGTATATCATAACCCCACCGGTGATGATATGAAAGGTGAATTAACCATGACACTAAAAAATGCACGTGGAGAGCAAAGAGTGAGGGAATTAAAACAATTCATCAAAACAGATGATGATGTAGAAAAGAAAATCATGTTCTTTCTTTCTCCTGCAGATGTAAGAAACACAAGTTTTATGAATCTCAGCTACACTGACGGAAGTGCAGATGACCAGTGGATATACTTACCGGCACTGCAAAGAGTAAGACGCATATCCAGTGATGACAAAAGTGATCGGTT
>SLKG01000048.1 GCA_007134735.1 Kiritimatiellia bacterium | reverse complement strand
TCAATACCGACAATTCGGGCGTGGCGCCTGACAGTCGCTCTATGTTCAGCGGGGCCAAGGCCGCCGCCTCCATCCAGTCCCGGATCTGGTCCTCATCGAATCCCAGCCACTGGTCCGCCCATTGATCCCGGACCCAATCCTGCTCGTGGCTGACCAGGTCGAGTATGATCAACAATCCGGCCGGCTTCAAAATCCGGCCCGCCTCTTGAACGGCCTGTTCCGGGCTGGCCGCGTGATGCAGGGCCTGGCTCAAAAAGGCCGCATCCATTGAAGCGTCCGCCAGCGGCAGGGACTCGATATCCCCCTCCGCCACGCGTACCCGTTCCCCCAGCCCGGCTTGCGCGGCTTGTTCCTCTACCAGTCGCAGCATCCTGGGCGACAGATCTACCGCCGTCACATGAGCGGCATACCGCGCCAGGAGCAAGGTCAACGCGCCCTCACCCGAACCGAGATCGGCCACTTCCCGATTCACAAATCCGGCCGCCAACCCGGCGGCCAAAGCCGGCCATCCGCCGCCCGGCTCGGTCAATGCACCGTAACTGCCTGCTATGCGATCAAAGAATTCCCGGCTCCGGCGTTTTCTTAAATCCAGAATCCGACGAATCGATGCCCGATCTTCCGCCGCATTTTCAACCTTGTCCAACTGGGCATTCATGAACCCCGTCAGGGCCAAATCCGAAAACACCGGACCACGCCGATAATACACGGATGTGCCGTCCCGTCTCGTACCCACCAGCCCCGTGTCACGCAACGGCTTGAGATGACGGCTCACCGTGGATTGGGGCAACCCCAACACTCCGACCAGCTCCGCCACGGACAATTCCGCCGTGGACACCGCTCTAAGAATCCGAAGCCGTACCGGATCCGACAATGCCTTGAATATATTGATATCAGCGGACATAATCGTTCTATCAATTATTTCGCATATATGAATATACAGTAATTTCTGGAGAATCAAGGGAAAACGAAAAGGGAACTCTATCCTTGGGGGCTGTTGCCCAGATCACGTTTGGGTGAAGGACGCCCTGACGGGCGCGCTACAAACGGAATAATATCGTGATAAACGTGTTGGAAGGGGCGCCGTCAGGAGATTCTTCAATTTGGGCAAAAACCTCTCTAACTACAGAATTCCGGGGCAAGGTCGTTCCGCAAACGCCCGGTTTCATCGTTTATCCAGTTCGACGCGCACGGCTTTGCCGAGCGTTTCCACGCGATAGGGTTTTTGCACATACTGCGTCAGCCCCAGTTTCCGGGCTTCGACAATACGACTGAATTCGGCAAATCCGCTGACGAGGACCGCTCTCTGCTCCGGGGCGACTTCCAGAATTTTCTTGTAGGTTTCCAAGCCGTCGAACGCATCGCCCAACACGAGATCCAAGACCAGCAGGTCGACCGATTCAGATCCCCCCTTCTTTTTAATCGACTTGACCATCTCAACCGCGGCGCGACCGCTGTCCACGGATATCACATGGTAACCCAATCCCTGTAATATACCCACCGCCACTTCCCGGTGCTCCCTGTAATCATCGACCACCAGAATCGTTTCGTGCCCGGTATAATCCGTAACCGCTTCCCGGCGGCGCATCACGACATCCTTGTCCACCGGGAAATACAGCGTGAACTCGGTCCCCTTCCCTTCACACGTCTTTACATCCATGAATCCGTGATGGTCCTGAACGACACGATACACGACACTCAGGGTCAGACCGGTGTTGATGTTCCGACCGCCGATATTCCGAATCTGAAACGGCTCGAAGATGCGCTCCCGGGGTACAGCCGCCACGCCTTCCCCGGAATCGCTCACCCGCAACACCACGAAGTAACCCGACGCCGTTTCATCTCCCGGCAAACGGGATGAGTCGACTTCCTCACTGGAAAGCGTAATCGACACGCGCCCTCCATCGGGCATCCCTTCCACGCAATACACCACCAGGTTCACCAGCGCCGTATATAACGGGGCATAACAACCCTGTATCGCAGGCACCGAATCCATCGGTTGGTAATCTATGAACACCCCGGGATGATTCCGACACAAGAGATTCCGCGTTGAGGACTGCATGAAATCCAATACGACCCGGGACAAATCCAGGCCTTCCTTTTCAGTGGCGACATGTAATCCGATGGTTTGGAGATCCCGAATCAGCATGGCGGATTTCCGCCCGGCATGCTCCAACCGGTCCAAGTAGGGATGGAGAGGGCTGTCCCCGGCCACCATGGATTTGAGCGTTTCCGGATACTGTATGATGGGTTCAAGAATATCCGACAGATAATGAGAAATACCGTCCGCCAGACGGCCCATGGATACCATCCGTTCATCGCGAATCAATCGTTCTTGACTCTCCCGTTTGCGCTCTTCAAGCCGGCGCCTCTCCGACACCAGGTTATGCCGCAGTTTGACGGCATCCAACACCTGGCGCACACGGTGCCGGATGACGTCCGGACTGGTTGGCTTCTGGATGAAATCGCTGGCGCCGTGTCGTATGGCTTCCAAAGCATGTCCGATGGTTCCGTGTCCCGTGATGATGATAAAGGCAATATTCGGTCGAAATGCCCGAACCCGCTTCAATAATTCCATGCCGTCAATGCCGTCCATGACCAGGTCGCAGAGAACCAGTCCGACGGGGCGGTTGGATATCACATCCAACGCCTGCTCGCCGGACGAAACGGCATGGACCTGGTACCCCGCCTCTTCAAGATCCGCCGTCAATCCCGTCAGCACATATTCATCATCATCGACTATGAGAATCTGCTCACTCATCCCGTCCCCCGCCTTTTAATGGGATCGTTATCGTAAAGGTCGTCCCCCGGCCTTCCACGCTTTCCACATCAATCTCTCCCTTGCCGGCGTGTACCAATGAAGCCGCCACGCTCAGGCCCAGACCCGTTCCCTTTCCGATTTTGGTTGTATAGAATGGCGCGAAAACCTGGTTCTTCTCCTTTTCCGTCATGCCCTTTCCATTGTCTGAGACCGTAATGACGGCCAACCCGTTCAAACAATCACTCCGGACCGTGATCCGCCCGCCCCCGGGCATGGCGTCCCGCGCGTTCATGATCAGGTTGAGCATGACCTGGACGAATTCCCGCTCCGGCATGGCCAGGACGGCGCGCGGCTTGGCGTGCTCCTGGATCACTTCGATCCCCGCCTTCTGAAGCTGCGTCTCCGTCAACTGAAACACAAATTTGAATGCGCGCCCGCACCGGGTGAAGCGTTCACGGCTATCCCGGTCGGGACTCCCCAACGACAGCAACTGCTCGACAAGAATCGTAATGTCATGGATACCACGCTCCACCATCTGCAGGCTTTCGCCATACTCAAAATCCGCCGGCAGACCTCGCTTCACCCGGCCCAAATGACTGAGCATACCCTGCAGGGGATTGTTCACCTCGTGCGCTACGCCCGCCGCCAGCATCCCCATGGTTCTCAAGCGATCCGTGCGCTCCAGAATGGCGCGTTCCCGGGCTTCTTCCTTTCGCCGTTCCTCCTCCGCCCGCACCCGATCCGTTATATCTTCCGAAATACCGAGAAGATATTCCGGACGTCCATCATCACCAAACAAGGGGATCTTTAATGTGTGCAGTATCCGGTCCCCCTTGTAGCGCGTCTTGATGGGTTCCGACGGGATATCCACCAAGGCGCCGCCGGCAAGGACTTCGCGGTCCTTGGACGTGAAGAAATCCGCTTCCTCTTTGGGGAAGAAATCGTAATCGTTTTTCCCGATCAACTCCTCACGCGTAAACCCCAGCAACTCCTCCCCCGCCCGGTTAAAACGGACAAAACGCAAATCGCGGGCATCCTTTACGAAAATCATCAGCGGGATGTTCTCCACAATGGAATTCAAAAACAACTGGGCGTCACGCAGTTCCTCCTCGACACGTTTCTGACGGGAGATGTCGCGGGAAATACCGAACAACCCGATTACGTTCCCGTTGCTGTCCCGCAGCGGAATCCGCGTGGAGGATATTCGCTTAACCCGGCCATCCGGCCAAACCTCCCGCATTTCCACATCGACCAGTGACCGTCCCTTGCGAATGATGTCCTGCTCCTCTTCATACATCCGCCGGGCATGTTCCTTGGCGAAGAAATCGAAATCCGTTCGGCCGACCGCCTGGGACGGGGACGCCAACTTGAACGCGCGGGCCATGGACCGGTTGATACGGGTGAACCGGCTGTGCTCGTCCTTGAAGAAGATATGATCGGGAATACCTTCCAACAGCGCGTCCAACAGATAGCGTTCCCCCGTTGATTCATTCTGAATCCATTTCCGTTCCACGGCAAAACGAATGGCGCGAATTAAAGAGGAGGATTGCAGTTCACTCTTGATAAGAACATCCTGCGCACCCCGTTGAAGAGCGGTCAAAGCCCATTGCGGGTCTACCGGGTCGGTCAAGACGATCAACGGAACATGCGGCGCCATCCGGCACGCTCGGAGAAGATTATCCAGGATGGATGAATCCGGCAGGACCGGATCCAGAAGCAGTACGTCACATGCACGGCGGGACATACTCGCCGCCGCTTTCTCCAGCGAGGACACGCGGTCCAAGCGGTGATCGAAAGATCGGTCATCCTTCAATAAACGCGCGATCCGTTCGGAAAAGTCGGCATCGCCTCCGATCAGGAGAATGCTGAGCGATTCTTTATCCATAGCCCCCCCCCGCGTTGGTACCCCACTCCACGCAGTATATCCCGTAAGGATCGATTCGGCAAGTATCCCTCGGATACCTTGCAGTACTTGGGCTGACTAAGGCGGGACAGCCTCCGCTCTTCGCTGCGCGGCGAGCGGAGGCTGGTGGAGCGGAAGGGGATCGAACCCTCGACCTCCAGAGTGCGATTCTGGCGCTCTCCCAGCTGAGCTACCGCCCCAATAAACATCGGAATAGCTGGGGATAACTTAATATACCCACCCCTCCCGAACAACCTCTTTCTTGTTTCCTTACCGTTGATGATCGGAAATACACGTGAACAAACGTAGGGGCTTCGCTTGCGAAGCCCGGAATCCACAATAACCGCTTGAAATCCCATCGGGCT
>SLKG01000118.1 GCA_007134735.1 Kiritimatiellia bacterium | reverse complement strand
GACGCCGAGAGGACAACCATGGTCAGGACGCAAAACCACGCCTTCATAACCACTCCTTGTTAAGGTGGGATAGACGGGAGCACCATGCCCCACGGCTCTTGCCGGAAGCGTAGAGAATTAGCGCACTGAATAGCGAGAAGAAAACGGCCCGCGCCTGTTTTATGGCTCATCCCGCAGTTGCGCGCTCACGCTCCAATTTAATGAAAAACCGCTGCTTCCCCTGGAGGGCGAGGCTCCCGCCGAGCCGGAATTTATCTGGAAGGTTTGGAGGCGGGTTCCTGGCCTGAACCGTTGGAGCGCGCGTAGCGCGATGCGACGGCTCTTCCCGGCTCAACCTTGCTGTTTCACTGGCCGGTTCTGTTCGTCCACGTGGATGACGGCCGGCTTTCTGCTTCGGGCGTCATGGTCCTCCATAAGCCCAAAGCTCATGATGATGATGCGATCGCCCACTTGACCCAGATGCGCGGCCGCGCCGCGCAGGCCGATTTGCCCCTTTTCCCCCACAATGGCATAGGTTTCGAAACGCGTACCGTTATTGATGTTGGCCACCAGCACCTTTTCTCCGGGGAGGATATCCGCCGCCTCCAAGAGCGAGGCGTCGCAGGCGAGACTCCCCTCGTAGTCCAATTCCGCATCGGTAATGGTCGCGCGGTGTATTTTGCTTTTAAGGATTTGCCGCAACATAACGAGTTCCCCGGCTGGAGCGGACCGGTATGCCTGCCCCAAGGATTGCACATTTCTCTTCTCAGTTGGATAGTATACTTTTTCCCCTCGATTTCAACCCCGGGAATAAAACCCGCCGCACAATCGGCCAACGATAATCTATTATTGACAGAATGGATTGCATATGATACCGATTCCTGCGTTATGTCCATGAACCGGTGTTTTGGGGCGGGGTTGATAGCGAGATTCATGGATGTGCTTGGCGGCCTTGATGAGGAAAACACCACAAGGGGAAAGACTATGAAAAAAGTATATGCGTTCGGATCGGTCGTGATGGTCTGTGCAATGCTCGGGATGTCGGCATACGGTCAGGATACCAGGCAGGATATTCGCACGGGCGATGTAAGCATCGGCGATATCAGAACGGGCGATATTGCGCATCATACGCATGTCCACGTCCCTCGGTACGACGAAAAAGGTTACCGCACGCGCGGCCGGGTAGGTTTGGCGCTGCACGGTATCTTTATCCCGAAATTCTCGGCGGAAGTTCAGCCGGATGGGGGAGGTAGTTTCGATTTTGATATGGCACGGGTGCTGGGCGGAGGAGCGGCCTTTATATTCCCGCTGGGCGAGGTAGGCCGATTTGATATTGGCGCCGATTATCTGCCGATGAAATGGGATGAAGATAGCAGTGTGAAAATAAGAATGATTCCCGTTTACGTGGCCTTGAGATTTGGCATTCCGTTAACCGATACGGTATTCATTTACGGCGGCGGCGGCGGTGGCTACAGCTTCAACGAATATAGAGAGCCGGGTTTTTCGGAAAGGGGAGATGATTTTGTCTACTTCGCCTGCGGCGGCGTCGAAGTCCTGTTAACCAATGAAATCGGGTTGCGGGCCGAAGGCCGGAAATATTGGCATAAGTATGAAGTAGTGGACGATGTTGACCTGAAACTTGATCATTTCCAGGTGCGTGCCGGCATCGTTTTCTGGTTTTAACCTTCGCCTGAATGCGGGGTGAGATCTCCGGCCTGTTGTGCCGCATCCGTGCGGGCCGCATACCGGGTGATCTGAAGTCCGTGCGCGGTCTATGCGGGAATCTTCGATTATGGTGGAATTCCCCATGGATACTTCGCTACAGTCCCCCCTATGAAGAAGCATATATCCGAATCGGTAACCCGTCTTGCCACGCGGGCGGTCGACTTGGTTTCCCCTCAGGAATTGACGGCGAAACTTGAATCCTCGGCAAAGGAGGGGCGTCCGTTGCGCGTGAAATACGGAGCCGATCCCTCCGCACCGGATATACATCTCGGTCACGTGGTGTGTTTTAACAAGCTCCGAGAATTCCAGGATCTCGGGCATACCGTGATATTTTTGATTGGTGATTTCACCGGTATGATTGGCGATCCCTCCGGGCGGTCCCAAACGCGCAAACCGCTCACGCGCGAACAAGTTGAGTCCAATGCGCAAACCTACAAGGAACAGGTCTTCAAGATCCTCGATCCGGCGCGGACGGAGATCCGGTTCAACTCGGAGTGGTGCTTTCCGATGAAGTTCGATGACGTCGTGCGCCTCACGGGCCACGTGACCATCGCACAGATGCTGGCCCGTGATGATTTCGCGAAGCGCTATGCCTCGCAATCCCCGATCTCGCTGGTCGAGTTCCTATACCCGCTGATACAAGCATACGACTCAGTCATGCTGCAGGCCGATGTCGAAGTGGGCGGCACGGACCAGGTCTTTAATTTCCTCCTGGGGCGGGAGTTGCAGAAGGCGTTCGGCCAGGAGCCGCAGGTGGTGATGACGCTTCCGATCATCGAAGGGCTGGATGGTGTCCAGAAGATGAGCAAGAGCCTCGGAAACTATGTAGGCGTGACCGAGCCCGCGAAGGAGATATTCGGAAAGGTGATGTCCGTCAGCGACGAGCTCATGTGGAAATACTTCGCCTTGGTGTTGTGTATGCCGGAGGAAGAATTGGAGATGCTGCAGAAAGCCGTGGAAAGCGGTCATCGCCATCCGCGGGATGTGAAAGATGAGCTGGCCCGCCGCATCGTGGCCCGGTTTCACGACGACGCATCCGCACAAAAAGCATCCGCCGAATTTGCGCACGTTTTCTCGGAGCGGCAGACGCCAACGGATATGCCCGAGATCTCGATTCCGTCCGAACTGCTGGACGGCGGCTCGATCGGCATTGGCCGCTTGCTGGTCCATGCCGGCCTGGCCGGGAGCAACAACGAGGCACGGCGCCTGGTGCAACAGGGGGGTGTTCGTGTCGATGACGAAAAGCTGACCGATCCCCAGGCGCGGATCGCCATTCGATCCGGGATGATCATTAAAGCGGGCAAACGAAAATTCGCAAAGATAGCCCCGTAAACCGTCAACCATAATCTTCTCCCCCGGGGGCATATATCGGTAACCCCTTGCACGGGAAACAGATGATACGGATGTAATTTTCTGGTGTCCTGCTAATATATCGATTTGCTCGGATCGGCGGCGTTGTATTTTTTGGTCATTTATTCCCCATTTTTTTCATCGAAAGGCGCGAGTAGTTGAGTATAGTGCACGTAATGAATGAGAGGGGACAGGTAGGCAATGCGAATTGTTAAGGACGGGTGGATATTCATTGCCCTGCCGATTGTTGTATTCGGAGCGTTGGGGGGCGTAGTCCGGTATCCGGGATGGCCTGTTGTGGGATGGACGCTGTGGATCGCGGGGTTGTTAATGGCCATGTTCATGGTGTATTTCTTCCGCGATCCGGAACGGACACCTCCGGAAGATACGCATGCGATTGTGGCGGGAGCGGATGGGGTCGTTCGCGCGGTTGAGACCATTCGGGAGAATAAAGATCTTAACACCGATGCCATCCGGGTGAGCATATTTTTGAACCCCTTTGACGTGCATGTGAACCGCGCACCCATAGGAGGCACGGTCACGGGGTTATCCTATACGCCCGGACGGCATTTATTGACGATCAGCAACGCTTCGTCGGAGCATAACGAACACAGTTCAATACGGATTGAGGGGGAAAAAACCCGGTGCCTGGTGCGACAGATTGTGGGGCCGGTGGTCCGCCGGGTGGTGTACTGGCTTACTGAGAATCAGGTCCTGGGAAAAGGGGAACGGATCGGAATGATGAAGTTCGGTTCCCGGCTCGATATGTATTTCCCGGCGGCCGATGTTAATGTAACTATAAGAAAAGGCGAACGAGTGCGAGCGGGGGAAACCGTCATCGCCACCATTACGAAGGAATAAACCATGACGTGGCGACAGATCATACCCACGATTTTTACCATAGCGGCCATGTTGGCCGGATTTTACAGCATCCTATTGAGCGGTTCGGGAGACTACATGCTCGCCGCCCAAATGATCATGCTGTCCATGTTGCTGGACGGCTTCGACGGCAATGTGGCGCGGCTGATCCGGGGAACGTCGAAATTCGGAGCGGAACTGGATACGTACGTGGATATGACGAGTTTCGGACTCGCGCCGGCGGTCCTGGCCTACGAGTCGGTGCTGAAACATTTCGGCCTATTGGGGTTTCTGTTTTCGGGCGCCATTGTGATTTCAGGCGTCCTGCGGTTGTCCCGCTTTCGGATCAAGGACCCGTATCGGGGACAGCGCGGATACCAGGGATTGCCGATAACCGTCAATGCGTGCTGGATTTCCATGTTTGTTTTTGTGACGGAAGCCGGGTTGTTGAACGTAGAACTATGGGCCTTGCAACGGGGCCCATTGGCAACGCTGGTCTGGATGAGCACGATGCTGTTCCTGATTCTGCAGGTCTCCAATATCCGGTACCCCAAACCCACGAAGGCGCTGGTCGGGTTTATTCCCTGCATCCTGTTCGTCATGTTCCTGTTCCTGCAGGTTGAAGTGGCCGTGGCTTCCGCGTTGACCATCTGCGCGTCGTGCTTCGTGTACGCTTTTGTCACACCGCTGTTTCCCCGGCACAAGGATCTCACCGACCTGGTTTCGGATTCCGAAGAGGAAGAGCCCGAACCGACCTTCCGGATGCCGTGACGGGGTGGCGGGCCTTCAGCCCGCGGGGGATTATGGGGCGGCAGAAAACCGGCCCTACGGGCCGGGCTGACGAATGGCGGGCCGTTGGCCCGCAATGTTCCTCGCGCCATCGGCGCGAAATTCGTCAGCCAGGGGCGCAGCCCCTGGAAATGAGATAAAAGAAATGGCGCGCTGAAGGCGCGCCACCAAGGGGAGGAACCAATTTCATGCCTCAATCTCTTTCAAAGGTCGCTCTGCACCTCATTTTCAGTACAAAAGACCGTATTCGCGCAATCACTTATCATGACCTGCGCCGTCAATTGGAAGGATATATCGTCGGAATTCTAAAGAATATGGATTGTCCGTCGTTGGCCACAAGGTGCCTGATTGATCACGCGCATATATTATTTCTGTTGTCGCGAACGAAAACCGTTGCGCAGGTGGTCCAAACCGTGAAACAGGAATCATCTTCCTGGATAAAGCAACAAATGCCGGACCGCAAGGATCCCTACCTGTCAAAGTTTGGCTGGCAGAGAGGGTATGGGGTCTTTTCCGTGAGTGAGAGCAGGATATCCGTCGTCAAAAAATATGTGGAAGGGCAGGAAGAACATCACAAGCGCGTTACGTTTCAGGAAGAATACAGGGAAATTCTTGATAAACACAATGTGGCGTATGACGAGAAATACGTTTGGGATTAAGCGGGTGGCGGGCCTTCAGCCCGCGGGGGATTATGGGGCGGCAGAAAACCGGCCCTACGGGCCGGGCTGACGAATGGCGGGCCGTTGGCCCGCAATGTTCCTCGCGCCAACGGCGCGAAATTCGTCAGCCAGGGGCGTAGCCCCTGGAAATGAGATAAAAGAAATGGCGCGCTGAAGGCGCGCCACCGCGTTACGGTGCCGCCGTATAATAATCCTGCAATGCCTGCACGTCCCAATCCCGGTCGCGGACGTAGCGGATGGCGTCCAGGGTGGAGCGGGCTCCCGCTTCCGTGGTGACGATCGGGATGCCGCGTAGAATGGCTTCGGAACGGATCTTGATCTCGTCCACGCGCGCCACGGGACCGCTGGGGGTGTTGATGATCATGGCGATTCGGCCCTGCCGGATCAAATCCAGCACGTTGGGACTCTCTTTCTCGGCCAGTTTCTTCAGAACCTGTACCGGTAAACCCGCCTTGTCCAATTCCGCCCCCGTGCCTTCGGTGGAAGCCAGTTCGAATCCCATTTCCACCAGGATTCGCCCGATATCTACCATCCAGGGTTTGTCGGAGTCTTTTGCGCTGACAAAAACAAGCCCGGCGGTGGGCAAATCCTGGCCGGCGGAGATTTGGCTTTTCCAGTAGGCCGTTTCAAAATTGCGATCGATACCCATCACTTCGCCCGTTGATTTCATTTCCGGGCCCAGAATCGGATCCACTCCGGCGAACCGGTTGAAGGGGAAGACGGCTTCCTTCACGGCAAACCACTGACCCGGTTGTTTCATGGCCCACGGATTGATATCGGCCAGCTTTTCCCCGAGAGAAATGCGTGCCGCGACCTTGGCCAGCGGCACCCCCGTGGCCTTACTGATGAACGGGACCGTCCGCGAAGCGCGCGGGTTGATCTCGATGACGTACAATTCCCCGTCTTTGACGGCCATCTGCACATTCATCAATCCCCGGACGTCCAGTTCCAGCGCAATCCGTTCGACGGATTGCTCAATTTCCTTGATCAGTTCCGTCGACAGGGAGTGCGGGGGAGTGCAGCAAGCGCTGTCGCCCGAGTGTACCCCGGCCTCCTCGATGTGTTGCATGACGCCGCCGATATACACCCGCTCCCCGTCAGCGACCGTGTCGACGTCGATTTCGATGGCGCCTTCCAGATAATCATCAATCAATACCGGGAATCCGGGGCTGACGTTGAGCGCGGCATGCACGAACGCCCTCGTGTCGTTGTCGTTGTAAGCCACCATCATGGCCCGGCCGCCCAGGACATAGGAGGGACGAATCATGACGGGATAGGTGATCCGCCGGGCGACCAGGAGCGCTTCGTCCACCGACAAGGCGGTGTCGCTTTCAGGCTGTTTCAGTCCCAGTTTCTCCAGCATGGCCCGGCAATGCTTCCGGTCCTCGGCCCGGTCGATGCTTTCCGGAGACGTCCCCAGGATGTTGACGCCCGCTTTCATGAGGGGGACGGCCAGGTTCAACGGTGTCTGTCCCCCCATCTGCACAATGACGCCCATCGGTTTTTCGTTTTCGTATATGTTGAGAACGTCTTCCACGGTCAACGGCTCAAAGTAGAGCTTGTCGGATGTGTCATAGTCCGTGCTGACCGTTTCGGGATTGCTGTTGACCATGATGGCCTCATATCCCCGTTCGCGCAGGGCCATGACCGTATGTACGCAACAGTAATCAAACTCGATTCCCTGGCCGATCCGGTTCGGGCCGCTGCCGAGAATCATGACTTTCTTGTTGTCAGTTGGGCGTGATTCATCGAGTTCCGCGTAGGACGAATAGAAATAGGGTGTATGGGCTTCAAACTCCCCGGCGCAGGTATCCACTTGTCGGTACACCGGCTTGAGCCCGGCCTCGATCCGCTCCCGCCGAATGTCGAGTTCCTTCGACTCGTCGCCGCGCAGGGCGGCGATTTGCCGGTCGGAGAACCCACTGATCTTGGCTTCCCGTAACAGGCCGAGGTCCAGCGGACGATTCCGCGGAGCATCCAGCACGCGTCGTTCAATGTCCACAATCTGCGCGATCTGATCGATGAACCACGGATCGATATGGGTCAATTCATGAATCCGTTCGATCGAGTAACCCTGTTTCAGGGCGTATTTGACATTGAAGTGGCGATCGGTCTCCGTCTTGGTCAATTCCAGTTCGATCTCTTCCTTGTTGACCAGTTCTTCCGCGCGCAGATCCATTCCGGCCACGCCGATTTCGAGGCCCCGGAAGGCCTTCTGCAGAGCCTCCCGGAAATTCCGGCCCAGCGCCATGGTTTCGCCCACGGATTTCATGCTGATGCCCAGGCGCGGATCAACGCCGGGAAACTTCTCAAACGCAAAACGGGGCACCTTCACCACGCAATAGTCTATGGTTGGTTCAAAGCAGGCCGGTGTTTCCCGTGTAATGTCGTTGGGCAGCTCGTCCAGCGTATATCCTACGGCCAGTTTCGCCGCGATTTTGGCAATCGGGAATCCCGTGGCCTTGCTGGCCAGGGCGGAGCTTCGCGAGACACGCGGATTCATCTCGATGACAACCAGCCGCCCGTTTTTAGGGTTCTGGGCGAATTGTACATTCGATCCACCGGTTTCCACGCCGATGGCCCGCAAGATCTTAATGGAGGCATCGCGCATGGCCTGGTATTCCCGGTCGGTCAACGTCTGGGTGGGCGCTACGGTAACGCTGTCGCCCGTATGAACGCCCATGGGGTCCATGTTTTCAATCGCGCAAACGATTACGGCGTTGTCGTTCCGATCCCGCATGACCTCGAATTCAATTTCCTTCCACCCCCAGACCGACTCTTCAAGAAGAACCTCATGATTCCGGCTGGCTTTCATGCCGCCTGCCGCAATGTTCAAAAGGCCGTCCAAATCATAGGCGGTGCCTCCCCCCGTGCCGCCCAAGGTGTAACTCGGCCGGACGATGATGGGAAACCCGATTTCCTGCGCGACCTTTTCGGCTTCATCGAGACTCCGCACGCGAAAGCTTTTCAAGCATTCAAGACCCGCCTGCGCCATCGCTTCTTTGAACAATTCCCGGTCCTCCGCGCGTTGGATCGCATCCACGCGCGCGCCGATGAGTTCCACGCCGTAGCGGTCGAGAACCCCGGCTTCGGAAACGGCCACGGAAACATTGAGCCCGGTTTGCCCTCCCAAGGTGGGCAACAGCGCGTCCGGACGTTCCTTGGCAATGATCTTTTCCACCGCTTCCGGCGTGATCGGCTCGATATAGGTGCGGTGGGCCGTCTCCGGATCGGTCATGATCGTCGCCGGATTGCTGTTGATCAGCACGATTTCGTAGCCCTCTTCCCGGAGGGCCTTGCAGGCCTGGGTGCCCGAATAATCAAATTCACTGGCCTGTCCGATGACAATCGGGCCGGACCCGATCAGCATGATCTTCTTTATGTCGGTTCGTTTGGGCATGGTCTTTAATCAATCATTAAGCCGATAAATTCATCGAACAGGTACCCCCCGTCGTTCGGGCCCGACGCTGCTTCGGGATGATACTGCGTAGAGAAGGCCGGTAATTTCCGATGCCGCAGGCCTTCGGACGTTCCGTCGTTCAGATTTATGTGCGTGGTCTCAACCTGTTCGGGATCCAGCGAATCCTTGTCTACGCAGAAGCCGTGATTCTGCGGCGTGATTTCCACAAGGCCCGTACGCAGGTTTTTCACCGGCTGATTGGCTCCGCGATGGCCGAACTTGAGCTTGAAGGTGCTTCCGCCGAGGGCCAGTCCCAGAAGCTGGTGTCCGAAGCAGATCCCGAACGTCGGCACGTTTTTGTGCACAATTTCCCTTATGGTTTCCACCACCTCCGGAGCGCCTTGAGGGTCACCCGGTCCGTTCGATATGAAAAAACCGTCCGGCCGGCTCTCAAGGATCCGGTGCGCCGGCGTGCGGTTCGGATATACCGTTATCCGGCAATTCCGCTTTGACAGCAGTCGCAATTGATTGAGTTTGATTCCGCAATCAAGCACGGCCACATGATAGCGAGGGTTGTCGCACGGCCATTCGTAGATCTCCTGCGTGCTGACTTCCGTGGCCAGATCACGGCCGAGCAGGCCGGGCGATTCCTTCGCTTTGCGCACCAAGCGGTCCCGGTCGGAATCCTCCGTGGATAGGACGCACTTCATCGCCCCGAGCGCCCGAATATGCAGCGTAACCGCCCGGGTATCCACACCATCCAAGCCCAACACCCCGTTCTCTTCGAGATATTGCGCAAGGGTGGTCCGGCTCCGCCAGTTGCTGGCTATGGGGCTGGCTTCGTTGATGATCGCCCCCGCGGCGTAAACCCGGCGGCCTTCCATGTCCTCGTCGTTGATGCCGTAGTTGCCGATAAGAGGGTAGGTGAACGTGATAATCTGTCCGTGATACGAGGGATCGGTCAGGATTTCCTGGTATCCCGTCATGGATGTGTTGAACACCAATTCCCCAAAGACCTCACCCGAACCGGCAAAAGCCCGTCCTTCAAAACAGGTTCCATCTTCCAGGGCAATCAGTGCTTTCTTCATGACGTATCCAATAAACGGGCTGCGGAAGTTGGCACAGCATTTTGGGAAAGAATCGACGCATGTCCAGTTTAATGTCGGTCTATTTGCATTTTTTTTGTAAATGCTTGATTTCACGTGTATGCCGCGCTCCTCTGCTTGACGCTTTCGGAAGCCGCCCATATCGTGACGCATACGGATTGTCGTCATGGACGAATGTACGGGAAACAGGATGAACCAACGGCGCATACCGCCGCATCTGCCTGCGGTCATTGCCCTGGGCGTGGCCTGCCAGATCGGCCAGATTCTGTTGTTGCGCGAGCTTCTGATGGTGTTTCACGGAAGTGAACTTTCCATTGGCATCATACTGGCCGCGTGGATGATCTGGGTGGGCATGGGCAGTCGATGGGGCGGCTTGCTTGTGGAGCGGGCCGCGCATCCGTTGCGCCTGCTGGCATGGGATGCCGCCGGCGTGCTGGTCCTGCTGCCGGTTACCCTGGCGCTCGTGCGCGGTCTGCGCGGTTTCTTCAACGTCCTTCCCGGCGCCTATCTGTCGCTTTTCGATATGATCGTATCCTGCCTGCTTCTGATGGCGCCGGTATGTTTTCTGCTGGGAATGCAATTTGTCTTGTTGGCCCGTATCTGGCGGGAGGGCGATCGGGCCGTGGACACGGCGGCCGCGGGTAAGACCTATATCGGCGAAGCCGCGGGGAATATCATCGGCGGCGTGCTGTTCGCGTTCTTTCTCGTGCATTACGCCAACGCGTTCCAGTCGGCGGTCCTTCCCGGCGCGCTCATGATATCGGCCGTTCTCTGGTTTGCGCGGAAACCCGCTTCGGGTCCAGCCGGCTTGAACTCCGGACATCGAGCAGGATTGATCATTTTGTTGATGGCGTGTGTGGCGGCCATGCCGTTTCTCCCCTACGTGGACGCATGGGCGTATCGGCTTCAATGGCGGTTCTTTGCGCCGGACCACGCACTGGTGGCGACGCATCAGTCCCGGTACGGAAACATATCCGTGGCACAGCGCGAGGACCAGTACAGCTTTTTTCAAAGCGGTCATCTGGTCTTCTCCGCCGCCGGCCCGGACGCACGGACCCCTGCGTTGGAGGAACAGGAAGGCGCTGTGTTTGCGCATTTCTCGATGGTGCAGCATCAAGATCCGAAACGGGTGCTGCTGATCGGCGGAGGCCTGCGCGGCACGTTGCGGGAAATCGCCCGGCATCCGGTTGAGCACATCGATTACGTGGAACTGGACGAAGTCCTGATCGCGGCGGCCCGCCCGTACGTCTCACCGGAAACCATCGAGGTGCTCGACAGCCCGCGGGTGCGGGTGAAACACCTGGACGGGCGCCTGTACGTCAAATCCTCCGAGCAAACCTACGACATGATCATGGTCGATGTGCCCGATCCGGCCACCGCGGTGCTTAACCGGTTCTACACCGAGGAATTCTTCCGGGAAGTGTCCGACCGGCTGAATCCCGGCGGCGTCTTTGTTATCGGCGCCGTGTCCGCCGCCGATCTCCGGGGTTCGGCGGTGGCGAACCGGAACGCGACCCTGTATCACACACTGAAACGGGTATTCCCGCACGTGTTGCCCGTCGGCGGGCGGTTTCTGTTCTTTTTCGCAAGCCATGATCCGGACCAGGTTTCGTGGGATCCGCAGACGCTTCGGGAGCGCTATCTTGCGCGGCAAATCAAGACGGAGGCCTTTTCGCCCCGGCAATACGAAATACTCCTCGAGGAAGGCCCCCTGCGCCGTATCAACTGGATCATCCGGCATCACGGACGCGAACCCCGCGCGCACCTTGAAGCCCCGCGGACCGGCCCGTTGTTTCCGGGATCGATCCCGGAACTGAAACAGGAGGAGACGCAGTGGCCCCCGGTGCGGGAGCGCACGTTCATCAATTCCGATTTCAGGCCGATCGGCTATTATTACACGTTGGTGTTCTGGAACGTTCTGGCCCGGGCGGATCATGCCGACGCATTCCGTTGGATTGCCCGGGTCGAGTCCTGGTGGATTCTGCCGGCGATCATCGCATCCCTGCTCGCCGTGATCGCGCTTCGCTGGGCCGGGCGGCGTCGCGGGCACCGGGCGGACACACATTTCGCGGTGCGTTTCGCGGTCTTTACAACGGGGCTTTCAACCATGGCCCTGCAGATCGCCTTGTTGTTCTCGTTCCAGAGCATCTACGGGTTTGTGTATGAAATGGTGGGTCTCATCGTGGCGATCTTCATGGGGGGGCTCTTGTCGGGTACGGCCATTACCCAGCGTTGGGTAACCGATAAATCGAACATGCGGACACTGGCCGGAGTCCAATTATTGATCGCGCTGTTTGCGGGGTTGATTGCCCTGGCCTTGCCCGCGGCGGCGGCCTGGACCTCGCCGGTGGCCGTGTTTGGTTTCTTCTCGGGACTTACGTTTGCGGCCGGATTGTTGAACGGCCTGGATTTCCCGCTGGCGGCGGCGTGTTGCCTGGCGTTGAACCGGCGCGCCGAGAAGGCGGCCGGCATGGTCTATGGCATTGAATTGTACGGGGCATGCCTTGGCGCGGCGTTGGCCAGCGCAGTGGTGGCCCCCGTGCTCGGCGTCGTAGCGTGCTGTTTGCTGGCGGCCCTTGCGAATGCCGCATCTTGTGGGGTAGTGTTACTATCGAGGAAGGTTTATTGAGTCTTGCGCATTAAGGTGACACACAAATATTTCCTTGCAGCGATGAGGGCGCCTGGAGGGACGCACTTCTGCGCGTCCGGGCACGCGGAAGCGTGCCCCTCCAGAGCGTTTTGCAATGCCACGTTAATGTGCACGTCTCTATAATGGTGATGTATGCGGAATCGAAACGCGGAACAGCATGGATTAACCAAGCGCGAATTTCTCAAGGCCGGCGTCTGCGGAGCCTGCGCATTCGGCTTGGCCGGATATCTGGGTACGACCCGAACCGCCCGGGGCCAGGTTGCGGAAAAGGGTTTTATCCGGGCGCGGCGTTCCCCGTGGTTTACCGCGCTTGAAAACAACCGGATCCGGTGTGACTTGTGCCCGCGCCGGTGTCAATTGGCGCCCGGTCACCGGGGTCCGTGTCGTGTGCGCGAAAACCGGGGCGGTCAGGGGTACAGTCTTGTGTATGGCAATCCCTGCCTGATTCAAATGGATCCGGTCGAACGCAAACCCTTTTTCCATGTGTTGCCGGGCACACGGGCGTTGTCCGTGTCCACGGCCGGATGCAATATCGAATGTAAATTCTGCGAGGTGTGGGACATGGCGTTGGTCGGGCCGGAAGACGTGCACGCCTACGATGTTCCGCCCGACATGGTGGTGGCGCATGCGCAGGAGGCCCACGCGCGGTCCATCAGCTATGCCTTCGGCGAGCCCGTGATCTTTTACGAGTATATGGATTCCATTGCTACTCGTGCCAAGGAAGCCGGTTTGTTGAACCTGCTGCATACGAACGGTTACATTTCCGCCGAGCCGCTCCATGCATTGTGCGACCGGTTGGATGCGGTCAATGTCGATCTCAAGGGATTCGATCCCGCGTTCTATCGCGATGTATGCGACGGCGAACTCGAGCCCGTCCTGGACACCCTGCGACGGCTCAAGGCCGAAGGCGTGCCTATCGAGATCACCAATATCATCATTCCCACACTGAACGACGACCTGAACATGATACGGGAGATGTGCCGATGGATCGTCGGCGAACTCGGCCCGGATGTGCCGGTTCATTTTGCCCGGTTCTATCCGCTGTACAAGCTGGCCAACCTGCCGTCCACGCCGGTACGGACGTTGGACCGTGCGCGGGAGGCGGCCATGGAGGAGGGGCTTCGGTATGTCTATGTGGCGCGGGTCACCGGTCATGAGGGCGAGAACACGTTTTGTCCCGGATGCCGGAAACCCGTCATCGAGCGCATGGGCTTCGTGGTCGAGGAAATCCATCTCAACGACGGACAGTGCGCCCATTGTGGTACCGTCATTTCCGGCCGTTGGAGTTGACCGCGCCGGGTCGTCATGGCGGCGACGGGATGCCTGACCGCAGAGCGGTCTCCGGCTGTTCCGGAGGAAGGGGCCGCGGACCTTTCGGTTTGACAACAATGACAAGGCCCATAGAGTGCATGGCAATGGGCAAGATACCTCCTTGGATACGGCTTTCGTTAACGACGGACCAGGACTTCAACAAGGTCTGCGGTTTGACGTCTGATATGACGCTGCATACGGTGTGCGAAAGCGCGCGGTGTCCCAACCGCCATGAATGCTGGAATAAGGGAACCGCCACCCTCATGCTGTTGGGTGATGTCTGTACGCGCAACTGCTCCTTCTGCGCCATACAAACGGGCCGCCCGCCGGCCGTGGACGAGGACGAACCCCGCCGCGTGGCGTTGGCGACGAAGCAGATGCGGTTGCGGCATGTCGTATTGACCAGCGTGACGCGGGACGATCTGCCGGACGGCGGCGCCCGCATTTTTGCTGACACCATCCGGGCCATACGCCGGGAATGTCCGGCTATCACCGTCGAAGTGTTGACCCCGGATTTTCGGGGTAACGCGGCCGCGTTGCACCAGGTGCTGGACGCCGGTCCGGATGTGTTCAGTCATAACCTCGAAACCGTCAAACGGCTTCAGCGGCCCATTCGCCGGGCGGCGACCTACGAACGTTCACTCGATGTCCTGCGGAACGCGGCCGCGTGGGAACCCCCGCCGGCCGTCAAGTCAGGTCTGATGGTCGGGCTGGGGGAAACCCCGGAAGAATTGCTCCAGGCCATGCACGATCTATGGGAGGCCGGTTGCCGGATCCTGACATTGGGACAATACCTGCGGCCCACGCGTCACAATATTCCCGTCGAACGATTCGTGGAGCCCGCTGAATTCGACGAATATGCCGAAAAGGCGCGCGCCATGGGATTCGTCGCGGTGGCGGCCGGCCCCATGGTTCGTTCGTCCTATAAGGCGGAAGAATTATGGAATATGTATTCTATCAGTGTGCCTCCCTTATCGCCCGCGCGCTCCCCCTGAAGTTTGCGTACTGGATCGGATTGCGCGTAGCCGATCTGTATTACCTTTTCGATCATGAGGGGCGAAACGGCGTGATTTCCAATCTGCGCCGCATCCATGCATGGCGGGGCATACAATCGTCCGATCAAGCGCGCAAGGGAATCGCAAGGAAAACCTATCAGTATTTCGGCAAGTACCTCGTCGATTTTTTCCGGTACAGCCTGCGGGATTCCGAAGAGTTGAAAAGAAAGGTCAGTTTCCAGCATCTCGTGAACCTGGAACGGGCCATTGCGCGCGGCCGCGGTGTTATTCTGGCGACGGCCCATTTCGGGAATTGGGAGTTGGGGGCGGCCGTGCTGGGCGCTTTGGGCTACGACATCCACGCGGTGGTGTTGCCGTCACGTCGAAGCCGGGTGAATCAACTCCTGCAGAGACAACGGGAACGGCGCGGCATTCATCTCATTCCGATGGGACGATCCGTCCGGGAAGTCTTGAAGCGATTGAAGGCGGGTGCCTGCGTGGCCCTGTTGGTGGACCGCGATTTTTCGCCGAAGCACGAGGCGTTCCCCTTATTCGGAAAACCCGCCCCCATGCCGTCCGGGCCCGCCCGGATGGCGATGAATACAGGGGCGGCCGTGGTACCGGCTTTCCTGATCCGCCAGGTCGACGACACTTTTCTCGCCGCCTTCCATCCTCCCATCTATCCCGACGAGGCCGGGTCCGCCGATGAAATACAGCGCCGCCTGGTAGCCGCCCTGGAAGAAGTGATTGCACCGCGACCGCATCAGTGGTTTATATTTCACGATTATTGGGCGGGGGAACAGGGACCGCACACCGCCGAGCCGCCCGGCATCCCATAAAAGGACGCGCGCATGATGGCAAAGGAAGGAAGCCCATTGAAGGTAACCGTACTCCTGCCGGCCTACCGGGAAGAAAACAAGATCGGCGAGTTGATCCGTTCGATTCTTGTTCATACGCCCGACGTGGTGGTCATTGATGACGGCTCTCGTGACCGGACGGCGGTCCGGGCCGAAGAGGCGGGGGCGGTCGTGTTGCGCCACAACGAGAACCGGGGCAAGGGGGAGGCGCTAAAAACGGGATTTCGCTATGCGCGGGATCAGGCCTGTGATCTCGTTATTACCATGGATGCCGACGGTCAGCACAAACCGGATGAAATACCCCGGTTTGTTGAGGCGTACCGTCGAACGGGGATTCCCATTCTGTTGGGGAACCGCATGGCCGACAGGGATCAGATGCCGTGTATTCGCCGGTGGACCAACCGGATCATGAGCTGGATGTTGAGCCGGATGATGAAACAGTATATTCCGGATACCCAATGCGGGTTCCGGATGTTTCGCCGTGACGTGTTGCCGTTTCTAACGGCGGACGCGCATCGGTTCGCCGCGGAATCCGAAATGCTCCTGCATTTGTCGGAACGGGGGTTTCGCATCGATTCGGTGCGTGTATCCGCGGTGTACCGTGGTGAAAAGAGCAAGATCAAGCCGTCTCTGGATACCTTCCGCTTCTTTGCCATGATATTGCGATACCGGTTGCATCAGCGCCGTGTGTGGGCGAATCGGGGGTAGAAACAATTCAGTGAAAGGAACGTATGACTAACCCAAAACGAAGAACGGTCGGCGATTATGCCTGGTTGGTGTTTACCGGCGCAGCCATGGGCTCGGCCGATGTGGTGCCGGGCGTGTCGGGCGGGACAATGGCCTTCATCCTCGGCATCTACGAGGAACTCATCAACACCATCAAATCCGTGAATCTGCAATTCTTCCGGCTGTTGATCCGGTTTCGCATTCGCGATGCGCTCGAGCAGATAAATTGGAAATTCATCGTGGCGCTGGGTGCGGGATTGGGCACGGCCTTCATCACCCTTGCCCATGTCATCAGTTGGTTTTTGGAACAGCATCCGGTCCCCTTGTTCTCATTTTTCTTCGGGTTGATTCTCGCTTCCGTCCTCGCGGTCAGCATGCATGTGCGGTGGCGACCCGGCATGGTGACGGCGCTGATCGCGGGAACCCTGCTGGTGTATTTCGTGGTCGGCCTGATCCCGCTCGATATGCCCCACGATCCGTTCACGCTTTTCTACAGCGGCGCCTTGGCCATTACGGCCATGATTCTCCCGGGGATCTCGGGCGCGTTCATATTGCTGATACTCGGGCAGTATGAATATTTCATTAATGCTGTACGGGAATTGGATGTGTTGGGGTTGATTCCGCTGGTAGCCGGAATGGTGGTCGGAATCATGTTGTTTGCCAGGATATTGAGCTGGCTCCTCAAGCATTTTCATCAGATCACAATCACCCTGCTGGTCGGGTTCATGCTTGGTTCGTTACGTCGCATCTGGCCGTTCAAGGAGATTGTGGAAACGCGTATCGACCGGCACGGCGAAGAGATCCCCGTGCTTTATCGGAACATCCTCCCGGATTTCGGCTCGGGCGAATTCTGGATCTCGCTGGGATTGTGCGTGTCGGGGTTTGTATTGATCAGCCTGCTGGACCATCTGCATACGCGAAACAATCCGTTTGTGCGATTGTTCTTCGTGCGGCGGGCCCGTGCGTGAGCCCCCGCACGTTATGGATTTGGAGGGCGAAGCTCCTGCTGAGCCGGAAGAAGAGAACGCAAAGGCGCGAAGCGGGCGAAAGGCGCAAAGAGGATGACGGGGTAGGGGCTATCGACCCGGACTGTCACATCTCATGTTCCGGCGGGTCCGCCCTACCGGTCCTGGACGGATCGCGGGAAAGGTAGGGCGGTCGCGCTGCGACCGCCGGACTTCGTGCTGAGCCGGAAGAAGAGAACGCAAAGGCGCGAAGCGGGCG
>SLKG01000043.1 GCA_007134735.1 Kiritimatiellia bacterium | reverse complement strand
CTCGAAGATCCGCCATAAGGCGGAATAATCCGTTGGTCGCAGCCCCGCTAAAGGCGGGGCGGGGTTCAAGTTTACCCCGCAGGGAAAGGTGGTGGGGCCCGTAGCTCAGTTGGTCAGAGCGGCGGACTCTCGAAGATCCGCCATAAGGCGGAATAATCCGTTGGTCGCAGCCCCGCTAAAGGCGGGGCGGGGTTCAAGTTTACCCCGCAGGGATAAGGTGGTGGGGCCCGTAGCTCAGTTGGTCAGAGCGGCGGACTCATAATCCGTTGGTCGCAGGTTCAAGTCCTGCCGGGCCCACCACCTTTCCTCTGCGGGGTCCTGCCGGGCCCACCACCTTTCCTCTGCGGGGTCCTGCCGGGCCCACCACCTTTCCTCTGCGGGGTCCTGCCGAGCCTTGGCCGGGCCCACCACCTTTTTCCAAGATTCCCCGTTGACATTCGCTCGAAACTTCCCTAGGTTGTTCCGCCTTGATTTCAAGCCCCATAAGGGTATTTTGTCACAAGTCTATTCCCCAGAAGGATTTGTTTTATGGAAGCGTATGCAGTAATTGACACCGGCGGCAAACAGTACCGCGTGGAGAAAGGCGTCATTCTCGATGTGGAACGGCTCGATGCGGAGGCCGGAAAGAAAGTGGCGCTGGACAACGTCCTGGCAATTTCCGATGGCAAGAAGCTGACCGTCGGCACTCCGCTTGTAAGCGGGGCCGAGGTTTCCGTTGAAGTGCTGGAGCATTATCGCGCACCGAAGGTGGTGGCCTTCAAGCGCAAACGGAGAAAAGGCTACCGGAAGAAACAGGGACATCGCCAGGGTTTGACCCGGATCAAGGTTTTGGACCTGGGCGGCAAGAAGAAGGCCGCCCCCCGGAAGAAGAAGGAAGAATCTCAGGAAGCGGAGGTGAAAAGTGGCTCATAAAAAAGGACAGGGATCCAGTCAGAACGGGCGGGACAGCCAGGGCCAGCGGCGCGGTGTAAAAATGTACTCCGGTCAACGCGTCATCGCGGGGAATATCCTGGTACGCCAGTTGGGCACGCGATTTGTACCCGGCCTCAATGTCGGTATGGGCCGGGACTACACGCTTTTCGCCAAAACCGACGGCGTGGTCGATTACGACAAGCACGGCAAACGCGTCAATGTTCGTCCAGCGGCGGCGAGCTGACCGGGATCGGCATAGTTTGGTTCTCAACCCATTCGTGTCGTCCGTGTAATCCGTGGTAACTCTTTCCCTTTCGCGTTCTTTCCCGCCGGAGGCGGGCGGGCCGCGTGTTTCGTAGTTCCCCTCCTGCTCACTTCAGTATCCCCAAGAGAACCGCGAATGGACGGGCGAAGAGGCGCGAATGAATTCTGGCTCCCGCCTCGTTCTATCCTTTCTCTTTGGTGGACGATTACGGGCGACGACTACGGTTGACGATTGAAGAGACCAAGGACGAAGGACCAGGGACCGCCGTAGGCGACCCGACACCCTGAAAAGGATTATTCCGCGTGAGCCGGTTCGGCAATCCGGGCTTTCTTCGGCAAGGAACGTTGAGATCGGACTTTCTCGTAGATGCGCTTGTGGTCGCGGATACCCGCCAGCCGATAGGGGCCGGTTTTGTGCCGTGGGGTTACATAATCGCGACCGTCCTGCGGCAGGGCATGACCATAAAAAGCTTCGTACCGCTCAATCGGCAGAGCTTCGCGGTCGGCCAGCATGCGACGATGCCAATCGGCATGGAGATGATCCCGGTATCCCGTCTGCACCACGCCGCTGAAATACGCCGCCATGCACCCCGAACCGTAGCTGAACAAACCGATGCGTTTCCCGGCCAGGTCGTCGACCGCGTGCTCCAACAACGAGGCCAGGCCGACGTACAGCGAGGCCGTGTAACTGTTCCCGATCACCCGGTTGTACACCAGAGATTCGCCGATATGACGGTCCACCAGTGCATCGGTAATATCCGGCTCCCCGCACACCTTGAGTAGATGACGATGCGCCTTGTCCGCCATACGGGTGAACGGCAGATGATAACAAAACCGGGCATGATCCGCCAATCCGCGGTGTGATTCCTCGCTGTACTGTTTCCACGACTCGGTCAGGGCCTTAAGGTAAATCTTGATCGAATACTTCCCATCCACCAACGCTTCTTCCAGGTAGTTGGGTCGCCAGAAATCCATGACGTCTTCGGTGTACGATCCCCATTCCGGTTCCAGCGCAATGATCCGGGGTTGACTTGACACGACCATGGCCAGCGCCGCGGCTCCCTGCGTGGGTTCCCCCGCGCTGCCCAGTCCGTACCGGGCAATGTCCGAAGCCACGATCAATACCCGGCGATCGGGTTTCTGGGCAACAAACGCCAGTGCCATCTGCAGGGCCGCCGTACTACTGCAACACGCCTGCTTCACCTCGAACGACTTGCAGTGCTTGGACAATCCCAGCAGGTGATGCACGTAGATGCCCGCGGCTTTCGACTGATCGATACCCGACTCCGTGGCGAAGATCAAGGAATCCACGGATTCCACGGGAATGCCCTCAAGCGCCACCCGGGCGGCATTCGCGGCCATGGTCACCACGTCTTCATCCGGCGGAGGAAATCCCATCTGCTCCTGACCGATTCCCACCCGGTATTTCGACGCCTCCACCCCGCGCGCCTTTGCCAGGTCCCCCAGATCCAAGTAATACCGGGGGGCGTAGAAGCTGTATGATTCAATTCCTACCGATTTCATGATCCGCACACACTTTTACTAACTTTGCCCGGCAAAGTAACCGGGGCAAAAAAAAGAGCACCTATCGTCATTTGAGCTCCAATTGAGTGTCCCACAGGGCGGGCATATTTGCAAGTCTGTCCTGGGGGGCCAACGCTTCCGCCGCCGTCCGCAAAACCCCCTCCAGCGCTTTCAAATACCCGATAAAGCTTTCCCGGCCCGGATCCGTGATCAATACCACCGTCCGCGGCTTGTTGTTATGGTTTGTCGTCTTTCGCAATCGAACCGCCCCGGCATCGGACAAGGCCTTCAGATGACGGTTCAGGTTGCCGTCCGTCAGTCGGCACTGCTCCTTTAATTCGGCGAAGCAGAGCCCGTTTTCCGAACCGCACAGGGCCGACATGATCGCCATGCGGCTGGGTTCGTGATACGTTCGCGTCAGAGCCGCAAACGGATTATTTCGCGGAGTCTTCAGCACGATGGTCCTCCGTTTCGTAATTTCGGATGTACTCCTTCTCCAAGCGCTTGTCATCAATATACAGAATCATGCCACCGGCCCATTCCCCCGTAAAGAACACCAAACCCATCGGCCAGGGATTCAGAAACGAAGGATTCGGAGCAAACAGCCAGATGATGCCCGCCACCATGTAAAACAGGCCTACGAGACAGATGGTACGGGGCAATACCCGGCGGGAAGCGAGGTTCGTCAGGCCAAACATGAGCATCCAGGTGCCGAACAACAGATCGCGCTGACCGTTCAACACCAGTACGGCCGTCAGTATGCCGCCGACGAACAATGGTGGAATGACGTCCAGCACCGGAGTCAAACGCCTGAGTTCCCGGTTCACCAGCGGATCCCGCCAGAACCAGTATGCCAGGGCGCTGCTGTTCAGCAGAAGCGCCATCACCAGCACCGTGCACCATCCGACAAAATGAGCATGCGGCGTTTGCGGGTAAAAGGGCGTGGACATGAACGCCGCCGCGAACAAGGCCATGGTGCCCGAGAGCGCGCGTGTGGGCCCGGAAAAGCCCTTGAACCGGATGCGATCGAGCACCGCGAGTTGAATCTCGCGCACCTGGGTCAGCGCTTCGTGGACATGATGTGTAATCATGCCTTACTCATACCTGTATTCTCCCCCGGTTGCAAGCTCGGGACGGGACCCTGGTCCTTCGTCCTTAGTCCCTGGTCCTTGGTCTCAAAGGTGTCCAGTCAAAACATGGCCAACACCCAACAACGGAATATCCAATTCCCAAATTTGATCCTTGGTTATTCCTTGTTGGCTATTGGATATTGTCCCCCTGTTGGCGTCGATTTTCCCGGTACACTCAAGCCCCCCAGAGGACATCCTGAGCGTTTCGAATTAGTTGGACGCGCGCACCCAATTTGATTATGTATGGCCTTGATCAAGGAGCGTGCGCCCATGCTTTGTCCGGAATGCAACAAGTCCATGCTGATCCTGGAATTCAGGGAGATCGAGGTGGACTACTGTCCCTCCTGCAAGGGCTGTTGGCTGGATGAGGGGGAGATGGAACTCATTCTCGACACATACCGCGAAGCCATCACGACCTGGAACATCGATGGCGGACAAAAGGGCCGGCGCAAGTGTCCCCGATGCCGCACACATATGCATGTGGTTCCCCTGCCGGATAACGGACCGGAAATCGATGCCTGCCCCGCCGGTTGCGGGCTCTGGCTGGATGAAGGCGAGTTGGCGGCGGTAATCCGCGCGCACCTGCCGCCCGGTCCGGCCGCGGAATTGACTTCGATTTTGAGTGAAATATTCGGAACCGAACCCCCCGAGTAAGGAGGAATGCCGACATGGAATGGATAATTCTGCTGATTGTTTTGATCGTGCTGGTGATGTGGATCGTCAGCATGTACAACGGGCTGGTGCGTCTGCGCAACCAGGTCCGTAACGCCTGGTCCCAGATCGATGTCCAGCTCAAGCGCCGGCACGACCTGATCCCCAACCTTGTCGAGACCGCCAAGGGCTATGTGAAACACGAACGCGAAACGCTGGAAGCGGTCACCCAGGCCCGCGCCGATGCCGTCAAGGCCCAGGGCGTCGCCGAACAGGCGAAAGCCGAGGGTAAACTGCAGGGCGCCCTGTCGCGGCTCATGCTCGTGGTTGAAAACTACCCGGATCTCAAGGCGAACCAGAACTTTCTTCAAATCCAGGAGGAGTTGACGTCCACGGAGAACAAGGTCGGATTTGCGCGCCAGTTCTACAACGACCAGGTACTGAAATACAATACGCGCTGTGAAAGTGTTCCGACCAATCTCGTGGCCAACCTGTTCGGCTTCAAGAAATCCGATTTCTTTGAAATCGATACACCGTCCGAACGCGAAGCGCCGAAGGTTCAGTTTTAAAGAGATTCCACGTCATGTCATGATCCCGTAGCCGCGCCTGATAAGGCGCGGCGGCCACCGGGAGCGGTGTCGTGACAATCGAAAATCAATAATCGATAATCCCATGTGGGAACTGATCCAGGCCAATAAACGGAAGTCGGTCGTGCTGGTGGCGGTACTCGCGATCATTCTGATCGGCATGGGGTATGCCATCGGATTCATCATCGCGCCCGACGTCCGCGAGGCCCCGATTTTCGGGGTGCTGATCGCCACCCTGATCTGGGTATTCATGACCACGACCAGTCTGGTCGGCGGCGAAAAGATCCTGCTGGCTACCGCCGGCGCGCGCGAGGTGGCGAAAAAGGACGCGCCCCAGCTTTATAACGTCGTTGAAGAAATGAGCATTGCGTCCGGGTTGCCGGTACCGCCCCGCATTTTCATTATCGATTCTCCCGACCCCAACGCCTTCGCCGTAGGGCTCAAACCGGAACGAGCGGCCGTGGCCATCACCACCGGGCTGCTCGGCAAATTAAGCCGCGACGAGCTACAGGCCGTCATGGCGCACGAGATTGCGCATATCCACAACCGTGACACGCTGTTTATGACTTTGATCGGGGTTACGGTCGGCGCCGTGGTCATCCTGGCCGAATTGTTGTTACGCGGAATGATCTTCGGCCGCGGTCCGCGCGCGCGCGGAGGAGGTGGCCGGGGCGGCGACCAGGGCGCCGCCGTTATATATCTCGTCGCCATCGTGTTCGCCCTTCTTGCGCCGATCCTGGCGTACATCCTGTATTTCGCCTGCTCGCGGCGGCGGGAATATCTCGCGGACGCATGCGCGGCGCAATACACCCGCTATCCCGAAGGGCTGGCGTCCGCCCTGGAGAAGATCAGCCGCCATGTTGCGCGCGGCCCTTCGAAGAAAACCGCCAGCAAAACGCTGGCGCCCATGTACATTGTCAATCCCCTCGCCGCGCACGGCCGTCGTGCCGGCCTGTTCAGCACGCACCCCCCGACGGAGGACCGGGTCCGCGTTCTGCGCGGCATGACCAACGCGTCGCTGGCGGCCTACGAGGAGGCGTATCGCTCGACGCACAAGGGCGAGAAAGGCGTATTCGTTTCCGCGGCCCTGCGCGGCATCGAGCCGCAGGAAATCCGTACGCCCGCCGCCGAGGAACCGGCCAACCAGACCCGTCAATGGCGCGAGGTTCGGGATCTGCTGCATAAGGTGGACCAATACGCCCTGTTGGCCTGCGCCTGCGGCATGAAGATCAAGATCCCTCCCGACTTCGAGGACCCGCGCGTCCACTGCCCGAAATGCGGACGGGAGCATGAAGGCGCACCCGGGCTGTTTGCTTCTTTGGGCGCGCTTGGCCATGCACAAGAAAAGAATTCCTGATTCCGCCGGCCGGACGGCCGCCCCCTGCTCACCGCGAACCGCGCGGCGCCACGCGCGCCGCTCCGCCTACCAGAATCCGTACGCGCCCGTCGCCAGCACATAGATACCCAGTACAAAATTCGTAACGACGTGCGCGATGCAAGCCGCCCAGATATCCCGGGTGCGAATCATCAGCCATAAATAGGCCGCACCCGCCCATATCGCCACCACCCATTGAATATGCACGGACGCAAAAACCAGGCAAACCAGGATAAACATCTGACCATCCCACCGGCCCAGATCCACTTTTAGAAAATTCTTCCCCAGCATCCAGCGATACAGGAAACCCCGCCAGAAAAATTCCTCGATCAGGGCAATCACAAACGCGGATCCCATCAACCGGACCAGCGACAGCGCCCAACCGCTGATTTCCGGCGCGTAGGGTGACGGATCCGTCGGCTCATGAACCTCCCACGGCAGGATGGTCCCGTACTGCATATATGCGGCGTAGAAACCGGGCCACCGATCCCGCACCCCGGCCGTTTCCGGCAGGACCCAGACGATGAATACCCCCACTCCCACAAATACCGCCAACGGTACGTGCCGCCATTGCATACGCCCGTACCAGCGCCAGGGTTGATAATACAAAAAAAGCGCCAGGCCCACGGCCGTCTGAATCGCATACATCCACGCGTTGGCCCGGGCCGATTCGTCCGTAACCACCCGCTCCCATATCAGCAGCCACGCAAGCCAGAAGGCAAACGGCACGACGTGCGACCAGGTCGCCTCGCTCACTTCCGCCCGCTCTTCACGCTCTTCCGGGCTCAAGGGTTTTTTATCCGCTTCGGCTTGCGTCATATTCCAACCTGTGATTAGTTTTGCCGGTATCGATTCGGATATTAAACGCGTCCCGTGACGCAGAGGCAAGCCCCCTTATCGTAATGCAAGGAGAACAAGGGATGCTCAAAAATTGTATCGGCACGATATGCGTTCTGTTCGCCACTCTTCCCGCGCTCTCCCAGGAGGTGCGGTGGCGCCCTGAAAAACCCACCGTCGATGATGTCGTGACCATCGAGATACACGACGCCACCCAGCCCGGTGTACTGCATTGGGGCGTGAATGCCGAAGGCCGCATGTGGGAGGAGGCCATCCCGGCCTACCGGCCGCGCGGCTCCCGCATGGACGGCGTGGCCACGCGCACACCGCTCGTCGGCCCCGATCCGGACGGCCGGTCACGCATCCGACTCGGACCGTTCAACGACACCAACCAACCGGTGGGCACACTGGATTTTGTGATTCAATGGGCGGACGGCACCTGGGAAAACAACAACGAGGAGGATTACCAGGTCCCGATCACGTCGGGTCGCCTTACGGTGGAACCCGAGGAACCCTCTTTCGCCGAACCCGTCCGTATTATCGCGCATCGCAGTGAGCCCGGCGGGCTTCTGCGCTGGGGTGTAAATGCGAAACGCGGGCAATGGTCACAGCCCGACCCGGTCTATTGGCCGGAAGGTTCTATTCCTTCCGACGACGGGTTCGCCGTGGATTCCCCCCTGTCGGATCCGGACGAGCATGGCCGATCCTTTCTGTATCTCGGCCCCTTTGACCGGCCGGAACAGGTGGTCACCTCCCTGCACATGGCCGTGCATTGGGACGATGAATGGGATACCGATTTCGGCCGGGACTATCATGCGGTCATCGGCACGGACCCACATCCGGATGCGCCCCGCATTACGATTCACACACCGCGGGACGGCGACCGCATTCCCGACGAATTGACCGTAACACTCGATCTGGAGGGCCATACGCGCGCAGACCTATGGCTGGACGGACGGCCGGTGGCGTCCCTCGTGGACGAACCCATGGAATGGACCGCGCCGATCGAGCATCTCGTCTACGGACCGCGGCGATTGGTGGTGCACTCGGAACGCAACGGCAAAATCAATATGCAGCAGGTTCTCTTCTGGCGCATTCCGGACGTGCCCGAGGCGCCTTTTGATCCCGAACGGGGCTATGGCGCCACCGAACATGAGGACGGCACCGTAACGTTCGCCCTGTATGCGCCGGGCAAACAATTCGTCTCGCTGATCGGCGATTTCAATGACTGGGACCCCAACGAACACATGATGAACCGCTCTCCCGACGGGACCTGGTGGCTGACCCTGCCGCTCGAACCCGGCCGTTACCGGTATCAGTACAAGGTGAACGGCCAACAGCGGATTGCCGATCCCTATGCCCGGAAAGTGCACTGGCGCACCCCCGAGGGGAAAAAGGGGTTCCTGGCCGCCCACGCGAAAACCGTTCTGGATATCGGGGCCGATCCATTTGAGTGGACGGCCGTCGATTATGAGCGTCCCTCGCTGGAAGAACTGGTCATCTACGAATTCTATATTCACGACCTGTGCCCGGGAGAGGGATTTGCCGGCGTGATCGAACGGCTGGATTATATCCGGGATCTCGGTTTCAACGCGATCGAGCCTCTGCCCTTTCATCCCTGGCCCGGGGAGGAAAGCTGGGGATACAACCCCGCCTTCCTTTTCGCCGTGGAAGAACTCTACGGTACCCCGGACGACCTCAAACGGCTGATTGACGAAGCCCATCAACGCGGCATGGCCGTCATCATCGACATGGTCCTCAATCACACGGACCATAACGCCCCCCTCTACCGCCTGTACGGACCGGATTATGATGCCAGCCCCTACTTCATGGACTTCGATGGATTCAACTGGGGCATGCCCAAGATCGACCAGCAATCCGAGGCCGTGAAACGATATACGGCGGACGTGATCCGGTTCTGGATCGAGGAATACCGGATCGACGGATTTCGCTACGATGCCACGCGGTGGACAGGCTGGCAGGGGTACAACGACTGGGGCGCAAGCTGGTACGCCTACGTGGCGCGGCAAGCAGATCCCGACAATATTCAGATCGCCGAACATCTGCCCACGGATCCGGAACTCTTCATACAAACGGAAATGGACACGGGCTGGCACGCCCATTTCCGGTGGCGCCTGCGCGAGATGATCCGGGATGCGCAACTCGACAGCCGCGAATTCGAGATGATCATGAAACCCGGGCGACTGGGTTTTGAATCCGCGTTTCAGCGAATCCCGTATACCGAAAGTCATGACGAAGAGCGTGTCGTGCGCGAACTGCGCAACGCCGGCCACGACGAATCCAACGTGTTCCGGCGCGCGGAAACGGCACTGGCACTGACGCTGACCGCTCCGGGCATTCCCATGATCTATGCCGGCCAGGAATTCGGCGAATACACGCCGTTGTTCGTGGGATGGAATCCGCTGAACTGGGATTTGCTCGACCGCCCCGAGAATCGCCGTCTGCATCGCAGCACACGGGAATTGACCCGGCTCCGCACCGCGCATCCGGCGCTTCAAGGCGAACACATCGAGATCCTCGTGAACGACGCGCGCCGGCATGTCGCCGCGTTCGAGCGGCGTTCCGGCGACGACGCCGTTGTCGTGGCCGTCAACTTCGGTCATCGCCCGCAAACCGTGCAACTGGACCTTCCGGTCATGGGATATTGGCGGAACGTACTCGACCGCACGACCCTCGTGCACCTGGATCAACCCTCGATCGAATTGCGGCTCCAACCGGGCCAGACCGTCGTGCTCGCCACGCCGAAGGCGAGTGCCGCGGGAGAATCCATGGGCACGGGCACCGCGGCGAGAATAGCGGCCGCGCCCCATGCTTGTTCAGAAACTTCGCAATCCTACGGGTCGCCCCGGGCGGAGTCGAGGGGTCTCCAACATCATCGCGCGGCCGGCGATGCGGCGACGACGCCCGGCATGACCCGGGTTCATTCTTTGGGTCCGGCGGGGGCCGATGGAAAACGGCTCAATGAATGACTTCCCGCCCATCCTTTCCGACAGCGAGTTCCTGCACCCATTGAAAAGACGCCGCGCCGGCGGCGGTCCCTGTTATGCCATGTACTCGAGCTGGGTGGGCGGCATCGTCACCGATCCCGCGCTCATGCTGGTTCCCGTTGACGATCACGGAGTGCATCGCGGAGACGGCGTATTTGAGACGATCAAATGCGTACGCGGAGCCTTGTACAATCTCCGGGCGCATCTGGATCGGCTTGAGCGATCGGCAGGCGTCATTGACCTGGCCCTCCCTGAATGCAGGGACGGATTAACGGACCGCCTCGTGGAAACGGTGCATGCCGGAGGCCACCGGGATTGCGTCGTCCGGATGATCGTGACGCGCGGTCCCGGCAGCCTCGGGGTCAACCCGTACGACTGCCCCGAACCCCAGCTCTATATCCTGGCGGCCGGGTTGCCGGCGCCGTTCATGGAGTCGCATCCGGGCGGCGCTCGGGCGGGCCTGTCTGCGATTCCGGCCCGCTCGGCGCCGCTGGCGCGCATCAAATCAATCAATTACCTGCCCAACGTGCTGATGAAAAAAGAGGCCGTGGACCGGGACCTGGATTTTGTTCTCGCGCTGGATGCAGAGGGGTATGTCTCGGAGGGATCGATAGAGAATGTGGCCTTGATCGATGCGGAAGGACGCCTTGTGACGCCTTCGGGGGACCGTTTCCTGGAAGGCACCACCGTCGGCCGCGTACTCGAACTCGCGGACACGCACGGCGGCGGGGAGATCACGGGGAGGGACACACGGCGCCTTACCCCCGATGATCTGTACAAAGCCCGCGAGGTCTTGATGACGGGCACCACCATCGATGTCAGTGCCGTGGTTGAGTTTGAGGGCCGGCCCGTCGGAAACGGAAAGCCGGGTCCGGGATACAAACGACTGAACACCCTGCTCCGCCGGGATATCCTGGAAAATCCCGCCATGCGCACACCGGTGTTCCCTGCGGCTTGACAGACCCGCCGCCGACCCGCAAACCGATTTCGGAGCCTGCCTTCCGCCCCATGAACGCACCGATACCAAACATGTTCTTGACTGAATGAGACGGTTGCGCAAAATACGCGTGGGGCACGTAGTTGCTTGAACGTTCTGAGCACAACAGGCGCGGCAACGAATCAACGCCCCATGACCGCTCCGCTCAGACGGTGAGCATACATGAACCGAAAGGGGGTGATGGTCGGTTTCGAGCAGAATATTGGACATGGAATGAGGGGTATAATGGTATTTCGAAGAGGTGTACATCGAGACAACGAATGAAAGGAAAGCAGCATGAAAAAAATTCTTACCGCGATCATGGGTATGGCCTTCATGGCCGGAACAGCGCATGGCGTGCTGATCGGTCAAGGTACGCGCGAACTGGCGGTCCAGGGCGACATGCAGTTCGCCTCCGAAGTCGGCACCGCGTTTGAAATTGATCTCCGTCTCGGGCAGTTCGTGATTCACGGCGTCCAGGTCGGTATACTGGCATCCGTCGCCGATAACGACATCGCGACGCAATGGGGTATCGGCGCGTTCACCGAATACAACGTGGACCTGGGTACGGAATTGGTGCCGTTTGCCGGCCTCGCGGCCAAATACTCCTACCTGGATCCCGATGTCGGCGACAGCAATGACGGGGCCGTGTTCGGCGCGGCGGCCGGCGTGAAGTACTTCTTCGCCGAAAACATCGCCATCTCGCTCAACTACCTGTTTGAGTGGGCCACCGACGATGTCTTTCGCGACAAGGAAGAAGCGGAAGACACCAACCACAGCATCCAGCTCGGCATGCGTTTCTTCTTCTGATCGAAGAAACAACGGGGAACGAAAAAGCCCCTTTCCGCTTCGGGAGGGGCTTTTTCGTGAACGGATATCCAACAGGCCCGGCTTGAAACCCTGTTGACTTGATAACGAAATTTCATTACGAAGCAGGGTCATGGAATTGAATGCGTCATACACATGAAGCCGACTTTGAAGTATATCCTTCCTCTTTACGCACTCCTGCTCCTTGCCGTTGCGGATGTAGCGGACGTACAGGGAGAGGTACTCGGCAAGGGATTTGTCGCCGGCGAAATCGGGGTTATCTGGCCCGATGATCCGGCCGTAAGGGACCTCACCAGCCAGCTTCTTTTCTACGGCGCGTTCGTAAATGTTCCCGTATTGCCCAACCTGGATCTTCACGCGGACGTGGAACGAAGGGAATTACGCAGCGACCAGAAGATTTGGGAAGAAAAGATGGATACGGATCTGATCACGGCGGGAGGCCGTGTACATCTTTTGCCGGGCCGCCCCATCAACCCCTACGTCGAAGCCGCTGTCGCGTGGAGCCGTATCGGAACAAGAATGCTCGTCGAAACGGCGCCCGATCCCGGAGACGACGAGAATGACGAGGCCGAAACCGAAGAGGAGGTCGGGATCGAAGACGCGGGCGAGGGAGAAGACGCCGGATTATCCGCCCGCGGCAGAAAAAGAAAAACGGAATCCGATATCGGATTGCGCATCGGCGCGGGCGCCGAGATACACGCCACCCCCCTGTTTTCGTTCCTGTTGGGCCTGTCCTATCTGGATGTATTTGATGAAAGCCGGACCGAAGGACAGATTATGCTCAATTTCAGGCCCATGGAGGATTTGATGTTTTTCGCCCGATACCGATACGATTTTGATTCCCGGAATCAAAGCCTGTCCTCGGGGCTTGCCCTGGGCTTCTAACCTCACCCGGCCCGGTCCCCTTGAGGCGCCGACCCTTATACCCCGGCCAGCGCAGCCTTGAAATATTCGCGCCGCATGCGCGCAATATAGGTGATGGATATCTTCTTGGGACAAACCGCTTCACATTCGCCGTGATTGGAACAGGCGCCGAATCCCTCGGTGTCCATCTGCTCCACCATGCGCACCACCCGAACCTTGCGCTCGGCATGCCCCTGCGGCAACAGCGCAAACTGCGACACCTTGGCGCCCACGAACAGCGCGGCCGACGCATTTGGACAGGCCGCCACGCACGCGCCGCACCCGATGCAAATCGCCGCGTCCATCGCCGCTTCCGTCTTGTACTTCGGAACCGGAATCGTGTTGGCCTCCGGAGCCGATCCGGTATTGACGGAAATGTATCCGCCCTTGGATATGATGCGGTCAAAGGCGCCGCGATCCACCACGAGATCCTTGAGCACCGGAAACCCCCGCGCGCGAAACGGTTCCACCGTTATCGTGTCTCCATCCCGGTAATTTCGCATGCGCAGTTCACAGGTCGTGCAGGCCCGCTTGGGTCCGTGCGCAATTCCGTCGATTACCAATCCGCACGTGCCGCAAATGCCTTCCCGGCAATCGCTGTCGAACTCAACCGGAAGTTCGTTTCGCTCGATCAATTGCTCATTCAGCAAATCCAGCATTTCCAGGAATGACATGTCGGGCGACACGCCGGTGACCGTGTAGGGCGTTAACGCACCCGGTTGGTCCGGTCCGCGTTGCCGCCAGACCTTGAGGTGAAGGGTCATGGTTTCGCCGGTGGTCATAATGCGCTACTTGTAACTCCTGTGCGAAGGTTGTGCGTGCCGGAATTTAAGCGGCTCCCTGTGCAAAACGATCTTTTGATCCGGGCCCCGGTATTCGTAGGCCGCCACGTACGAAAAGTTTTCATCGTCCCGCAGGGCTTCCCCTTCTTCGGTCTGGTATTCCTCGCGAAAATGGCCGCCGCAGGATTCGTTCCGGTGCAGGGCATCGATGGCCATCAATTCGCCCAGCTCGAAAAAGTCGGCCACCCGGCCCGCCATTTCCAGGTTCTTGTTAAGTTCCTCGCCCGTTCCGGGCACATGCACGTGATCGTGAAATTCCTTGCGCAACGCGCGGATTTCCCCGATCGCCTCCCGCAGGCCCGCGGCGTTCCGGGACATGCCCACCTTGTCCCACATGATTCGCCCCAGCTCCCAGTGAAACTGTTTCACACTCTTCCCGCTCGTGTGCGACAGGTACCGGGCCACTTCCCGGCGAATCGACTCCTCGGACTCCGCAAACGCCGGATGATCCGTCGACACCTGCTCGCGTTTGTTCGAGGCAAGGAAATGCTCCATGGTGTACGAAATGATGAAATACCCGTCCGCCAGTCCCTGCATCAGGGCGCTGGCGCCGAGCCGGTTGGCGCCGTGATCGGAATAGTTTGCCTCGCCCAGCACGTACAGGCCCGGGATGGTGCTCATGAGATTATAGTCCACCCACAACCCGCCCATGGTGTAGTGCGGCGCGGGATAAATCATCATGGGCGTGTGATACGGATCCTCGCCCGTGATCTCCTCGTACATCGGGAACAGATTGTTGTACCGCTCGCGGATGACGTCGATGCCTTCACGCTCGATGGCGTCGCTGAAATCCAGGTACACGGCATAACCGGTCGGGCCCACCCCGCGCCCTTCGTCGCACATCTTCTTCGCCGCCCGTGACGCGATATCGCGCGGGACCAGGTTGCCGAAGGCGGGATACAGTCGTTCCAGGAAATAATCCCGTTCGCTTTCGGAAATGTTCGCGGGCGCGCGTGTATCGCCGGGTTCCGACGGCACCCAGACCCGCCCGTCGTTCCGCAGACTCTCGCTCATCAACGTCAGTTTCGACTGCACCTCCCCCAACTGCGGCACGCAGGTGGGATGAATCTGGGTGAAAGACGGATTGGCGAAATAGGCGCCCTTCTTGTAACACCGCCAGATGGCCGTGGCGTTGCAATTAACCGCGTTGGTGGACAGGAAATATACCGTGGAATAACCTCCGGTGCAGAGCAGTACCGCCTCGCCTGCATACCGCTCGATTTCCCCCGTGACCAGGTTCCGGCACAGGATGCCCCGTGCCCGTCCGTCCACCCGCACCAGGTCGAGCATCTCGCGACGGGGAAACAAGCGCACGCGGCCCGCGTTCACCTGCCGCATCAGGGCGCCGTAACAGCCCAGCAATAACTGCTGTCCCGTCTGTCCCCGCGCATAGAAGGTGCGCGAAACCTGCGCGCCCCCGAACGAGCGGTTCGACAACATCCCGCCGTACTCGCGCGCGAAGGGAACGCCCTGGGCCACGCATTGATCGATGATATCCGAGCTCAACTCGGAAAGCCGGTATACATTGGCCTCGCGCGACCGGTAATCGCCGCCCCGCACCGTGTCGAGAAACAAACGCCACACGCTGTCGCCGTCGTTCTGGTAATTCTTGGCGGCGTTGATCCCGCCCTGTGCCGCCACGCTGTGCGCACGCCGCGGTGAATCCTGGATGCAGAAATTGAGCACCGTGTAGCCGAGTTCCGCGAGCGACGCCGCGGCCGAAGCACCCGCCAACCCGGTGCCGACCACGATGATCCGGTAATGACGCTTGTTGGCCGGAGCCAGCAATTGCATCTCGCTTCGGTACCGGTCCCATTTGACTTCGATGGCGCCCGGAGGGACGCCGCCGTCCAGGAGATTTTCCCCAATGTCGAACCATTCGCTCATGGCAGGACCCCCGGCGCCAGGGCCGCCTCGGAGGGCGGCGGAATGAAATACAGGATATACAGCGGAACGAGCATGAAGCCGACCGCCAGCACCACGCCGAATACCAGGCCCATCCCGCTCAACGTCGGGACCGTGTTGGGTCGTGCGAGGCCGAGCGACTGGAACATGCTCCAGAACCCGTGCCGCACATGCATGCCCATCAGAAGCATCACGAACACATAAGCGTACACGACCACGGGCTTGTTGAACTCCTCGACCACCAACCGGTACAGATCGCGCATCTCGACACCGTTCACTTCCGTGACATAGCCCTGCTCCAGGCCGGGGCCGAATCTGAAATGGGCGACATGCAGAACCAGGAATACCAGGATCACCAGGCCCGAAAACGCCATGGTGCGCGAAGACAGGGTTTTGCGGCTCGTCCCGCCTGCATCCGCCATTTTCTCATAGCGTTCCGGCCGGGCCCGTAATTTATCCCGGTACACCGCAAGCCCCGACACGACGTGAAACAGGAAGAACGCCGACAGTCCGGCGCGCGCCATATGGAGAAACCAGCCGTGCATGGCCGTGTGCAGATAGTGGGCATAGGCATTGAAGGCATCGGGGCCCACCAGCAACAGGAGGTTGCCGCCGAGGTGCGTCACGATGAACACAAACAGCCCAAAACCGGTAATCCCGGTAATGAACTTCTTACCCAGTGACGATCCGGCTTTTGCGACAAATGTACTCACTCCATCGGCCCCGTCGATCGCTTCAACAACACCTCGAATTGTTCCCGGTCGATGATCTTCTTTTCAAACACGAGTTCCTTCAGGCTTTTCTTCGTGCGCAGGGATTCCTTCACCAGTTCGGCTACCTTATCGTATCCCAGGATCGGGTTCAGGATCGTGGGCAAACCGCCGCTGGTCTCAAAATAGCGCAGACAGACGGCTTCGTCGGCCCGGATCCCCGCCACACACCGGTCGCCCAGCATGCGGCAGCAACGCGCAAGGATACGGAGCGATTTGACCAGGTTCAGGCCGATCAGCGGCATATGCGTATTGAGTTCCAGTTGCCCGGCGCCGACCGCTGCCGTCACGGCCGCGTCGTGACCGACCACCTGCAGGCAGGCCATGTTTGCCGCCTCGCAGATGCTGGGATTGATCTTGCCCGGCATGATCGAGGAACCCGGTTCCACGGCCGGCAGGACCATCTCGGCAAATCCCGTGTTCGGCCCGGAAGCCAGCAACCGCAGATCGTTGGCGATCTTGAGCAGGTCCAGGCTCATCAACTTCAACGTCGCCGACAGATGGCCGAGATCGGTCATGAACTGCGTCACCTCGATTCCGTTTTCCGCCACGCGATACGATTCCCCCGTGATCTCGTTTAAGGCCTTCATGATTAACGGACGGAATTCCCGTTTCGTATTGACGCCCGTGCCGACCGCGTTGCCCCCGGCGCCCAGTTCCAGAATTCGCTCGCGCGCTTCGCGCACACGATCCACATCCTTCTCCAACGCGCGCGCCCAGGCCCCGAACTCCTGTCCCAGCGTCACCGGCACCGCATCCTGTAAATGAGTGCGTCCGCTCTTGATGACCTCCTTGAATTCTTTTTCCTTCGCACGCAATTGCTCCGCCAGTCGCCGCGCGGCGTCCATCAGTTCGTTCGACAATTCCGCGCAGGCCACCTTGATGCCGGACGGCATGATGTTGTTGGTCGATTGCCCCTTGTTGACGTCGTCGTTCGGATGAACCCGGTGACGATCCCCGGGTTGACCGCCCAGCTCATCGCACGCCACGTTGGCGATCACCTCGTTGACGTTCATGTTCGACGACGTGCCCGAGCCCGCCTGGAATACGTCCACGGCGAATTGATCCTCGAATCCGCCCCGCAACACGCGTTCACACGCCCGCGCGATGGCATCGGCTTTCTCTTCATCCAACAGGCCCAGCGCCCGGTTGGCGCGCGCGCAGGCCCCCTTCAGCTTCACCATGCCATACACGATCTCCAGCGGCATAGGCTCGCCGCCGACATTGAAATTCTCCCGGGAGCGCGCCGTATGAATGCCGTACCAGGCATCCGCCGGAACCTCCTTTTCGCCCAGGGAATCCTTTTCTTTACGCATGTTCATGATCAGACTCTACCCCCTCTGCCTTGAAACGGTCCCGAACGCCGCGCCCGGCGCTTGGTCCGGCCCTCATTCCACCAACCAGACTTTGACCCGTATATTCTGCCGGCCCCATTTCAGGGCCTCGTCATGCCGTCGATAAAACAGATCAATTCGGTGACCCTGAATGGCGCCTCCGCGATCCTCCACGACGCCATAGCCATATCCCGGCACATACATGACCGTGCCGAACGGAAAAATCGACGTATCCGCGGCAATGGTGCCGGGCCGGGCGCGCGTGCCACTGGCCGTTATCCCGACCTGTTTGCGTTGTCCCCGCTGCGGTCCCGACGAAAAGACCGGCCGGCCCAGCCAGTTCCTATGCCACCCGCAACAATGACCGCACGGGCAATAGGCCGTCACTTCAAGCGTGTACTCCCGCGCCGGACGATTCCGTATTTCCCGCGGCGGCGACCGCCGGACATCACGATACACGCACCCGCCGATCAAAACCAGCAGTCCGAGCAACACCCTCCACGGGACGCCTTGACTATATTTCGGCTTCATGGGCTGCGCCTGATTTTTCTTCTAAACAAATACCTCTTCCACGGGTAACTCCATAGACCATACACCATATTGCAAACACGTTGAATAAAATATGGAGGGCGGCGAATGGCTTCGACTATGGGTGATGGCGCGGGACATACTTCCGGCGATACGGGCGCAGGAGTCGAATGGTTGAAATACATATGGGACATCAATACCGCGCCGCCTCCCCGGGAAATCCCCCCCTCCCAAGTGGATACGAACATATACAAATGCGCCAACCGAGATTATACCATACCTAGACGATCCAATAAACGAACCCGTTTCTGACCATCGCAACCCTGCGATAGTCCCCCCGTTGCCCGGTCTTCCCCCTCAAGGCCGGGCAACATCTTTCTGGGGGGAATACCCATTTCAACACCTAACGCTTAATGTCCAACGTCTAACGTTCAATGGAATACGGTTGACCCTCGAGAATTAAACGTTAGGCGTTACCTGTTAAACGTTGAATGCCCTTTCCCATTGCGGCGTCTCCCCTTCCTCTGCCATGATCAAACGTCATGACACCGGAAAAGCCAATACCCTCTCACAATAGCCGTGCCGAGGCCGCAAAAGTGGTCCATCGCTGGCTGACGTCCGGCGCCTTTCCCGATCACCTGCTCGCCGGAGTGGGAGCGGATCGCTCCTTTATCATGGATATGGTGTACGGCGTGGTTCGCTACAAGGCCGCCGTGGAATGGATACTGAACCGATACGCGCGCCGGTCTCCGGAACCCCGTGTACAGGCCCTGATGCTCGTGGGCCTGTATCAATTACTCTACATGGACGATGTCGAAGACCACGCCGCCATTCACGAAACCGTCGAGGCCGCACGGGAAATGGCCGGCGATTCGCCGGTCGGTTTTGTGAACGCCATCCTGCGGCGCGCACAGCGCCAACGCGACGCCCTCCGGGAAGCGCTGAACCGGCAACCGATGTCGATTCGGTTGTCCCATCCCGAACGGCTCACGGACCGCTGGATACAGCGTTACGGGGAGGAACATGCAACGCGACTTTGTGAATGGAATAATCGTCCCGCCGAGACCGTACTGCGCGTGAACCGGAGTCGCACGAGCATGGAGGCGTTCGTCCGGGCGCTGCGGGACGGCGGCATTGACGTCCAACCGCATCCCTTTGATTCCGGCCGCTTCCTGATCCTCCCCCATGGACAGGAAATCACCGGACTGCCCGGATTCAAACAAGGATGGTTCACCGTCCAGGATCCCTCCACCATTGTGGCCGTTGACCTGTTGGATCCGCAACCCGGAGAACGCATTCTCGACGCCTGCTCGGCGCCCGGCGGCAAATTGCTCGCGATCGCGGACAGGATGGACGGCAAGGCCGACCTCGTGGCGTCGGATTCGGAAGCGGGCCGGCTCGATATGCTGAAACAGAACCTCGCGCGATGCGGATGGGACCGGGTACGTGTTCAGCGGGCGGACTTCACGGCCGCCCGCATACCCCGCGCACTTTGCGCGCCGCCCCCGGATGCCGTTCTGCTCGACGTGCCCTGCACCAATACCGGCGTCATCCGCCGTCGGCCGGACGCGCGCTGGCGTTTTCAGCTCAAACGCCTCCGGCAACTGACCCGCGTCCAGGAGAAGATGCTCGATCAGGCCGCACGCCTGGTCCGGTCCGGCGGGCGGATCGTGTACAGTACCTGCAGCCTCGAACCGGAAGAAAACATCGAGCTCCTGGCCGGATGGCTTGGTAAGCATCCCGGGTTCGCCCTGGAAAAGGAAACCCACCTGTTCCCGCCCGACACGGGAACCGATGGCGTCTATGCGGCGCGTTTGAGAAAATCAGCACGGTAGGGTCTTCCGCTTTGCCCTGCACGCATCCGGAAAAGACGGGGGATTCCCCGGCCCCGGCGTGAAAGTGCGTGGTGTGCATGGGGGACAGGTACGCGTACGGCCCGTGTCGCGAAGGGTCATTCTTCCGGCCAGATCCGGGCAAGCGATCCGGGCAGTTGATCCGGAGAACAGAGGTCCAGCCGGCGCCCGCAGATCGCCTCGAAATGGTCTTTCATCCGGCGGCGCACCTCCCGCACGGAAGGCGCCTCATCGCCCAGAAGACTCTGAAGGGAACAGACCGGGTCCCCGTGCAAACCGCACGGCACGATGTGCCGATATCCATCCAGATCAAGGTCCACATTGAAACTCATTCCGTGAACGGTTACCCAGCGCTTGAGATGAAACCCGATCGCGGCAATTTTCCCCGCCACCGTCCACGCGCCGCTTTTTCCGGGCACCCGCTCCGCCGGCACACCGAAATCCGCGCATGTGCGGATGGCGATCTCTTCCAGATTCCACAGGTACCCATGCGCATCGTGGTCCTGCACACCCAGCCGGAGGATGGGATAGAGCACAAGTTGGCCGGGCGCATGATAGGTTACATCCCCGCCGCGCGTGGAGGGATATAATTCGATGCCCGCCGCTTGTAATTCCCCGGGCGCGACCAGCAGGTGTTCCTCGCGGCGCCGCCGGCCCAGTGTAACGACCGGTGTATGTTCCAGAAACAGTACCGTATCGGGAATGCTTTCCGCGATCCGCGCGGAGACCAGGGCATCCTGTATGCGTTCCGCACGGGCATAGGGAACGGGTTGATCAAAATAGACAGCGTACCCCTTCACGGTCTCACCCGAACAGGCGCGTTGACCACATCACCCCGCAGGCAGGGAGTTTTCGTAGGCCTCCGCATCCAGAAGTTGATCCACCTCTTTCGGTTCGGCCAATTCAATTTTGAACATCCAACCATCGCCATAGGGATCATCGTTGATGATTTCGGGGTGTTCGACAAGGCGTTCATTGATTTCGGCCACGGCGCCGGTAACCGGGCTGTACACATCGGTCGCGGCCTTGACGGATTCCACAACGGCGACTTCATCCCCCGCGGCCACCTGGTCTCCGGTAGAAGGAAGCTCTACAAAGGTGACATCGGACAATTGTGACTGTGCAAAATCGGTAATGCCTATGGTCGCGATACGATCCTCCATGCGGATCCACTCATGTGAGTTCGTGTAGAGGTAATCTTTTGGTACATCCATGAATTAACGCACTCCCTTTTTGTTTTGTTTATTTGGCGCCCACCCCGGAGGCAGAAACGGTTTAAAAGGAATAATCCGGCCGAAAATGATGACCTTTCAAGAAGATCCCTTATGTGCTTTCTTCTTGGCTTTATAACAGGAGCAGAAACGGGCACAAGCCCGATTTCACAGAATAATCCGTTTTTTTGGCCGACCGGAATACACGGAATACCGGCCGGGCAGACGGAACCGGATTAAAGGCGCGGGCCGGATTCGAACCGGCGAATAGAGGTTTTGCAGACCTCCGCCTTAGGCCACTTGGCTACCGCGCCGTGATAGAGCGGATATGGGCGTTACTGGACTCGAACCAGTGACCTCTTGCATGTGAGGCAAGCGCTCTAACCAGCTGAGCTAAACGCCCATGACACAATGAATAATTCTCGACACAGACTAATCGTTATCAGGCCGGTGTCAAGTTCACCCTGTGGTCCGGGCCCCTCCGCGCATCCGCGCTCCTCGCGCTTCGGCAGGGATCCGCGGACCGGCGTGCCGTGCATGCGCCGCCACCGGCCGCGCCGGATAACGTCGCCGGGAGCACAAAAAGGGCTCATGCCCTTTCCGGCTCATACAACAAGGCCTCCGAGCGCTCGTCGCGAAACGCTTCCTGTCCCGATTTCCATTCGGCCATGATCTCCTCTACAGAAGCGCCCGATTGCAATCCGCGACGGATCCGGTCGGTTCCCATGAGTTGATCGAAAAAATCTTCCCGCGTTCCCTCGTGTTCCCACAGCGCGGTATCGCCCATTACATCCCCCAGGAAACGTAACAGGACCACCGCGGTTCGGACAGGCTGAATCGTTTGCGCGCGCGTTACCCGGATCCGGATACCTCCCCGTCCGGGCTGTTCCGCATCGTAGTAGGGCTCAAAATGTACCCCGGGCAGTTCCGCCGCGCACAGGCGTTCACACCATGCTTCCGCGTTGACTCCGTGAACGGTCAACACCTGAAAGGCCTCCCGGGTTTTCCGCCGGCAATCCAATGCGGTCAGGGCTTCGGCACAAACGGTAATGGGATAACACCGGGCGGATTCCCAGTTCCGGATGGCCGGTGACGGCGGTATCCACTCGGGCCATCCGGCCCGCCGTACCGGATCCCGCTGATAGCCGCGCATGGGTACGACTTCAAGATCGAGGTCGAGATCAAGCCGGCGAACCAGCCAGCGCGCCGTCTCACCGGGCGTCATGCCGTATACCAACGGCGCCGGAATGTTTGCCACGAAACTTTCAAAGGCGGGATCCGGCAAGGGGCCGTCCACGGTTTCCGGAAGCGGAACCGGCCGATCGGTCACCACCACCGCAACCCCGTTTTCCGCCGCCGCTTCCAAAAGAAGGCGCAGGGTGGACACATACGTATAACAACGCACGCCGAGATCCTGAAGGTCCGATACGATCACATCCACCGGCTCAAACATCTCCGGTACGGGGCGGCGGGTTTCCCCGTAGAGCGAGTGGATGGGAATATGCCAGGAAGGATGGCATTCGTCGCGCACCGCCTCCCCCGCCCCTCCGTGGCCGTAGTATCCGTGTTCCGGCCCGTACAGGCCTGTCAAGGCCACCTCCTTACAATCCCGGAGCAGCAGGGCGGAATGCACATCGAGCCGGTTCACGCTGGCGGGATGCGCAAGCAACCCCACGCGCCGCCCTTTGAGCAGGTCAACCCGTTCGTCCAGCAGTACATCCATGCCGGTTTGGAACATACCCCCACTATGACAGGATCCATCGCACGCGGCCACTAGGGAATTGTGCGGTGTTCCGGAATCGCAGACGGTCGGTCCGCAAAGCCACACGCCCCGGCCGCTTGACACCTCCCACGGCATGCTCTATGTTGTGCCATCATGATAAATGAATGGACCATCGCGGCGTACGTGCTTCCGGGCCTGCTTGTTCTCGGGACGCTCGTGTTGCGCCTTACGGGCGCGGCATGCGCGGCGGTGGTCGTCCGGGCCCGAAGGTAGAGCCCCTTCCAGAAACGAGACAAACCCACCCCGCGCGAGCCGGGTGGGTTTTTTTATGGTTGTGATCGGGCGGTAATTGGGATCATAAATAGCGGAACAGGATACAGATCATGAAGAAGAAAACGGAAAACAGAGTCATCATATTCGATACGACATTACGGGACGGGGAACAATGTCCGGGCGCCAGCATGGGCCTGCGCGAGAAACTGGAAGTGGCCCGGCAACTGGCCCGCCTGAACGTGGACATTATCGAGGCCGGTTTCCCCATCGCGTCTCCCGGCGACTTTGCCGGAGTACAGGCCGTGGCCAAGGAGATCAAGGGTCCCCGCATTGCCGGACTGGCCCGTTGCGTGCCGCGCGATATCGAAACGTGCGCCGAAGCCGTGGCCCCGGCCGGAGACCGCGCGCGCATCCATGTGTTCCTGGCGACCTCCGCGATTCATCGTCAGTACAAACTGAAAAAGGCCAAGGAGGAAATCATCAAGCAGTCCGTCAAGGGCGTGAAACTGGCGAGAAAACATGTACGAGACGTCCAGTTCAGCCCCGAAGACGCTTCGCGCACGGAACCGGATTTCCTGGCCGAGGTCTGCAAGGCCGCGATCGACGCAGGCGCAACGACCATCAATATTCCCGATACGGTCGGCTACGCGGTTCCGGATGAATTCGGCGGGCTGATTGCCTACCTGTTCGAGCACATCCCCGAGCTGGCAGACGTGACGGTGCATGTGCATTGTCACAACGATCTGGGCCTGGCCGTGGCCAATTCGCTGGCCGCCGTTAAAAACGGCGCCCGCGGCATTGAATGCACCATCAACGGACTGGGCGAGCGGGCCGGGAATTGCTCCCTGGAAGAAGTCGTGATGGCCATGCGGACGCGTGCCGATGCATACGGCTTGTGGACGGACATCCGGACACGCGAGTTATACCGCACCAGTCGCCTGGTCAGCCAGTTAACCGGTATGGTGGTACAACGCAACAAGGCCATCGTCGGCGCAAACGCTTTCGCGCACGAGGCGGGCATCCACCAGGACGGGATCCTGAAGGAGCGCACCACGTACGAAATCATGCGACCCGAAGATGTGGGCATCACGGGAACGGAACTCGTACTGGGCAAGCATTCCGGCCGGCACGCCTTTGCCAATCACCTGCAGAAACTGGGCTTCAAACTGTCGGCGAAGGAGCTGGAGACGGCATACCGCAACTTTGTCGACCTGGCCGACAAGAAGAAGAATATCTATGATGATGACCTGGTGGCCATCGCGCAGGAAATCATGCGCGATTTGCCCTCGGTGTTCACCCTGGATTATCTGCACGTATCGGCCGGTACCGGCACCGTGCCGACCGCCACCGTGCGCTTGAAGCGCGGCGACCGGGTGATCCAGGATGCCGCCTGCGGCGACGGACCGGTGGACGCGGCACTCAAAACCATCGACCGTATCGCCGGCGTACAGGGACGGTTGCTGGATTACAGCCTGCAGGCCATCACCAAGGACAAGGACGCCATGGGTGAAGTCAGCCTGCGGGTGGATTTCAACAAGGGGCACCTGGTATCCGGCAAGGCATCGAGCACCGATATCGTCGAGGCCAGCGCCAAAGCGTACCTGAATTGCGTCAACCGGTTCCTGGTCGAGGACCGCGCGGGGACGCGCAAGAGGACACCCCGTCGGAAGTAGAACGCGCGACAACTCAGAAAAGAGTCAAGGAGCATGAAACGAATCAGCGGGTACACCAAACCTTTCGCCGTGCTGGGACATCCGGTCGGCCATTCCCTGTCACCGGTCATGCACAACGCGGCCTTTGAGGCCCTCAATATGGACGCGTTGTATCTGGCTTTCGACGTGCCCCCGAACCGCTTGATGGATGTATTGGAAAGCATGCGGCACATGGGGTTTGTAGGCGTGAACCTGACCGTGCCACACAAGGAAATCGCCTTTCGTGAATTTTCCGATCTCGACGAGTCCGCGCAACTCGTGCGGGCGGTCAACACCGTGCATTTCACAGAGGACGGCATGACGGGCCACAACACCGACGGACACGGCTTTCTCAAGGCCGTGGAAGAAGCGTTCGGAGAGCCGGTGGACGGCCGTTCCATATTCGTGCTCGGCACGGGCGGCGCCGGCCGTGCCGTGGCGCTGGCCTGCGCGCAACACGCCGTTTCCGGAATCACGCTGGCCGACCTGGATGAGGAACGCGCCGTCAAAGTGGCCGCCGAAATAGAGGAACTCAACCCGCTGGTGGATGTAACGGTGGCCGTCGAACCATCCGAACAGACGCGCACGGCCAGCGAGGCCGATCTCGTGGTCCAGGCCACGCCCGTGGGCATGAAGAAGGATGATCCCTCGCTCCTGGGTCCGGACGCCTTTCATGAGAATCAGTGCGTGTACGATCTCATTTATATGTATCCCCAAACCCGTCTTCTCGCGGTCGCCGCCGAATGCGGCGCCCGTACGGCAAACGGACTGGGTATGCTTTTGCACCAGGGCGCCCGGGCCTTTGCCGTCTGGACCGGCGCCGAGGCGCCCGTGGACATCATGCGCGAGGCGCTGGAAAAGGTGGTATACGAAAAATGACCGATCCGGATCCAGCGGTGTACCTCTATCTGTCTCTGGTCATTTTCCTGGGCGGAGCCTGCATGGGCAGTTTCCTGAATGTGTGCATTCATCGCATCCCCCGTTCCGAATCCATCGTCACGCCGCGCTCGCGATGTCCGGAATGCCGACGCCCCATTCCGTGGCACGACAACCTGCCCTTGATCAGCTTCTTCGCCCTGCGGGGCCGATGCCGCTCCTGCGGCGCGCGCATTTCTTTCCGATACGTTTCGGTTGAAGCGTTGACCGCCGTCCTGTTCACCCTCGTCTGGTGGCAATACGGATGGAGCGTGATAACGCCGATTTTCTGGCTCGTCATTTCCGGGTTGATCCTGGCGACGTTCGTGGACTTGGAACACATGATCATCCCCGACCGGGTCAGCCTCGGCGGCATGGCGCTCGGCGTGCTGTTCAGCGCCCTGGTCCCCGCGCTGCATCATGTCGAACATATGACGGAATCCTTGAAATCGTCGTTTTTCGGGTTACTGGTCGGCGCCGGCTCGCTCTGGCTGGTCGGGGTGATCGGCAAATGGATGTTCCGCAAGGACGCCATGGGGCTCGGCGATGTGAAACTGCTGGGCGCCATCGGCGCATTTACCGGCTGGCAGGGCGTACTGTTTACGGTCATGATCTCGTCGCTGCTGGGATCCATCATCGGTTTAAGCCTCATTGCATTCGGAGGCCGGGAGTGGCAGAGCCGCGTTCCATACGGGCCGTACCTGGCCCTCGCGGCCGTATTGTGGATCCTTTGGGGCACGGCCTGGTGGGAGGCGTATGTCGGGTGGTTGGCGGGCTCGCCGGATTTTTAGCCGGGCTCCGTGGGAGAACATATTGGTGGTTGGCGGATCCGGGTTTCAGGTTTTGGGTTTCAGGTTTCAGGGTGCGCAGGAACGTGTTACACGGGATAAGACCGGCATGGGATCAATCCCCGAACATCCTGTAACCCATAACCGATAACCAATAACCTGAAGCAGGAGGGAATAAATCAGGACACCGAGATGAACAAGAGAAACATTATCCTCGTCGGGTTCATGGGTACGGGCAAGACCACGGTCGGGCGCATGGTGGCCGAACGGGTACACCGCCCGTTCATCGACATGGATTCGGTTATTGAAGAACGCGCCGGGAAGACCATTTCCGATATATTCGCGGAGGACGGCGAGGCACAATTCCGCAAGCAGGAACGTGACCTGGTCAAGGAATTATGCCGTAAACGGGAGCAGGTCATCGCGCCGGGCGGCGGCATCGTGCTTGATCCCGACAACATCCGTGATTTCGACCGGACAGGCACGGTGATTTGTCTGCTGGCCGAACCCGAAACGATCCTGGAACGCGTCGGGAAAGAATCGCATCGCCCCCTGCTGGAGTCCGAGGACAAGGCTCGCGCGATAACCGAACTACTTGAAAAACGGCGTCCGCTCTACGACGCCATTCCACGGCGGATCAACACCACGCATCTCTCGGCCTCACAGGTCGCCGACCGGGTAATCGAGCTGTCTCGGCACGCGGGGTGAGCGGCAAGGACATCCGAATATCCAATATCCAACAAGGAATAACCACGGATCAAATTTGAACATTGGACATTCCTTGTTGGCTGTTGGATATTGAATTGCCGCCGCCCCTCCCGATCGAACTCACGCGTCCGGCCGTGTGGACGGCCGGACTTCCGCCCGTCTGTGCCCGGTCCAAACGCGGTCCAAAAAATCGGCGATGCGGCCGGGTTGAAGCAGGAACAGATAACCCAGCACGGCCAGGATCAACGCGTGGGGTACCTTAATGTACAGCAGCGTCGGTTCATCGGCAAAGTGCCAGGCGGCCGCGCCGATGGCGCTTAACAAGGCATGAACCGCCATGACCAACCCAAACACCCGAAACCAGAAGACCATGAGTTTGGGATCGGTCTTCGTGTCTTCCGCCGTTCCCAGCACGCCGTGAAGCACATTGCGCCCGAAGATAAACAGCGCCGCCCACCCGAGCCAAATCAACGAATGGAAGATTACGGCCAACGGCGAGCTCCACTCGAACAGTGTCCCGCGAGCGGCGGACAGGCCGCCGATCAGCGCATAGGACATAAAGGTCGTGCCGGTAACAAACACGTAAAGGGCGAACCCCACAAAGACCAGATCAAGAACATGCGGCTTCTTCATTTCGGCTCGCTTCCATCGGAACCGGATTCAGACGGCTGGAACAGGTATCGGACGGTCGCCTCGGCTTTGATGATGAGTATCAAACCGATCGCCAGAGAAATCGCCTGCCTCATGAACTGACTGAACAGGAACGAGCCGGGTTGCATATAACGACGATCGATCAGATATCCCAAAACAGACGGCAGGGCGCTTACAAGGAAGTAGAGACCGACCATCCGCACCCAGAACGCCCGCTTCTCTTGAACGGGTGCACCCGTGTCATGGACCAGGGCCGGACCCTCCGGGGCGATCTTCAACAGCCGGTGCAGAACGCCGCGGCCGAACAGCAGGGTCAAGCCGAGTGCGCCCTGTAGCAGGGCGTGAATCGTCTCGACCGGGAAATAATCCCAATAGGACACACCCGGATACTCCGGGCGGACAGCCAGATGCCACATGACGGAATGCAGGGTATTTACAAACCGGATCATCAGATACAATCCGAATCCGATAAACACGACATCCAATATTTCTCGCTTGTTCATGTCATTTCTCCAACACCGGCTTCAGCAGATCGCGCAGTTCGACGGAGGGATCGCGATGCTCATAGCGGGCGATACGTTCGCGCTGGCCCTTCAACACGGCCTCCCGGAAGGCCGTATCGCCGGTCAGCCGCCCCATCATTTCGGCCACGAGATCGAATCGTTTTTCGGTAAACAACACTCCGGCTCCGCCCATGGTTTCCGGCACGGCCGCGGCCTCGTAGGCCAGCACCGGCACCTCCAGGGCCATGCTCTCAATAACCGGAATACAGAAACCTTCGTGCTCGCTCATGCACAAGAACAGGTGCGCTGAACGGTAACACGCATTCAGTTCTTCCTGCCGGATGGAACCGGTGAATACGACATTTTCCAATTTGAGCTCCCGAGCGTAGGTCAGCAGATACGCGTAATATCGTTCGAGTCCCGCATAGGAGCCCGCATGAATGAACCGGGACGCCGGTTCGACAAATTTCTGAAAGTAGTAGAACGCGGCGAGCAGATCCTCCAGCCGTTTATTCGGCACGCACCGGCCGACAAACAGCACGTTCACAAGGCCGTCCCCGAACGTGCGGAGCAGGCGGCGGTCGGACCGGCCGCGCAGTTTTTGCAGATCCAGCACGAGCGGAAGAACCCGCACCTCGCCGTACCCCAGCGCTTCGAGTTCCCGCGCATTGAACCGGCTATCGGCCAGCACGACGTCCGCCGTGCCCGCCAGTTGCTTCATCTGCTCACGGCCCCGGGCGAGGTTCGCGGCCACTTCCTCCTGGACGCCCTGCAGATATTCGGGCGGCGTCACATTATGATAGAGAATGACCTTGCGGCCGTTGCATCCCGCAAAGACGTCATTCACGATCGATCCGATGGAAAGATGCAACAGCACGACATCGCCGGGTTGCGCCTGTTTGGGGTAATCGCACACGTCCCGCGCTTCGGACCGCAGTTCCGGAAGAATCCGGCGCGCTTCGGCGTAGATATGCGATTCATACCCCCAGGACCGAAACAGATCGCGCATCACAAGGGCTTCGTTGCTGATCGCGTCGCCCCGGCTGAACCCGGCTACAAACTGGTGTATGGCGCTCATATCTTCAACTGATGATTAGCCGTAAAACACAGTCGGCGGACAAGATGGGTGACGAGAATGCCGCCCGACATCGTGGAAATCAGAATCATGATCATGATCATGATCTGATACTTGATCGCCACCATGGGATCCACGCCCGCCAGAATCTGCCCGGTCATCATTCCCGGAATAAACACCACGCCCACGGCCATCATGTTATTCAGGGTCGGGATCATGCCCGCCCGGATTGCTTCCTTAAGCGGCCGCCGGGACGCTTCGCGGTACGTGGCGCCGAGAGACAGGTGCAATTCCACTTCCTGCCGGCCCTTGTCCAGCGAGGAAAAGAGGCGGTCCAGCGCCAAGGCGATGGCATTCATGGAATTGCCGACGACCATGCCGCCGAGCGGGATGACGTACTGCGGCAGATACCAGGGGTCCACGCCGACCACCAATGCGGTCGCAAAGAAAACGATGACAAAATAGGACAGAAGCATACTGACCAACGTCGGCCAGAAGAAAGCCACCGGACGTTTTTCCATGCGCCCGTGTATGGTCCACGCGGCAAAGAGGATCATACCGAACAGAATCAACAGAACCAACCAGGGTTCCTCCACCGCAAAAATAAAGCGCAGGACATAGCCGAGCAGAAACAACTGCGCAACCGTGCGCACCGTCCCCCATAGCAGGTCGCGCTCCAGTCCCAATCTCAGCGCCACGGAGGCCAGACCTGCCGCCAGCACCAGGATCAGGCAAAACGCCAATTCGAAATATCCAATGTCGATGATTTCCATATGCCTTCGCCAATCCATCCACCGCATTCCGCCGCCGCCACCGCTGATCAGCGGCGGCTACTCCAAGGCCGCATTCGTAGCCGCGCCTGGTAAGGCGTGGCGAACGCGCCCATGCGCCCCGGTTTTATCCAACCGAATCCCCCGTCAAGATCCCCGCGCTCATGTTCAACACGCGCAATCGTTCGGCATGCGCCTGAAAGGGAATATGTGACACGAGCACCACGGCCACTTCGCCGTCCTGCCGTAATTTGATGATTTCCTGCTCGAACATATTCCGGGATGTTTCGTCCAGCGCACCGGCGGGCTCGTCCAGCAATACGATTTTCGGCCGGACCATCAGGGCGCGAATGACGGCCAGGCGCATGCGTTGGCCGACGGATAGTTTCCGGGCCCGATCATGCAGGTCCACGCCGTTCAGGTGAAACCGGGACATCCATTGCCGGATCCGGTCATCGCCCGGCGGTGTCACGTCCCGGAACGCCGCGAAGGTGAACGGCAACAACAGATTGTCGCGCACGGAGTTGTCGATCATAACCGGTTCCTGCGGAACCAGTACCAGTTGGGTTCGCCATTCCATCACCGAATAATCCGTGTGAGGCCGCCCTTCGAAACACAAGGTCCCGGTATCCGGATCAGCCAGGCGCGTCAGTACGCGCAACAGAGTGCTCTTGCCGCAACCCGACTCGCCCTTGATGTGCACAAAGTCGTTCTGGTGGATATCGAGGTTCAGATCGCGCAACAAGGCCGGCCCGTCCGAATCGTATCGGAACGACAGGTCCCGGACCCGGAGAAGCGGCTTCTTCGTATCATTTCTTTCCAGCGACATCACTCTCACTATGGCACGTGTTTCGCGGCGCCCTGTTTTACGCCTCCATACGACACAAGCATCAGCGCGACATGCCGGCCGCCCGCCTCGCCCGATTTACCGTGTGTCCAGCGCTTCCAACAATCGTTTTTCTACGGCTTCCCACGCATACTCACGTTCGACATAGGCGCGTCCGGACGCGCCAAGCCGCCGGCGCAGGTCTTCGTCTTCCATCAAACGGATCAATTCCTCCTCGAATTCCGGGTAATGGCGAAACCATAACCCTCCTCCGCTGCGCCGGCATTGCCAACGCAGCACCTCGCTGCGCGCGTGCACGAGGGCGGGCGTACGGGCCAGCCACGATTCAAGCAGAACAATGCCGAAACTTTCATTGATCGAGGGATGGACAAAGGCCAATGCGCCGGCCATGGCTTCGTGTTTTTCCTGTTCGGACACGAATCCGACGTCCCGTATATACGGTTCCAGTTCCAACGGCGGTTCGATCGGGCCGCTTCCCGTGAAGACCATTCGAACATCCCTTCCGGTGCGCTCTCGAAAGGTGCGCATATAATCGATCAGCAACGGAGTGCCCTTGAGCGGCTCCCGTCGGCCCGAATATATGATATAGGGTTCGGCCAGTCCCTGCCGCCGCGGGAAGACATCCGGATCCGCCTCAAAGGAATCCATCCCCATTCCCACGATCCGACACCGGGATTCCGGGAGGTCAAAGAGTCGCCGGGCCAATTCCTGCTCCGGTTCCGAATTGAACATGAAACCCGCCACCTGTCCGAACAGGGTCTTCATGATCTTCAGATACGCAAACGGCTCATCGTGCAGACAGGGTACCAGCAGGGTTTTTCCCGGATGAATCTGCGCGGCAAACCAGGTGAGGCCGAACAGATAAGGACCCATAACCAGCCGGTCATATTGGTCGCCTTGCGCGCGCAGGTGCTCGTAGAGGGCCCGGCTGTTTACGCTGTTGGCGATCCAGGTGCGCTCATCCGCCTCGGTGAGCGGGCCGTTGTTGCAGATGGCGCCCTGTACCCGCAGGAAGGCCTCGATATCGCGGTTTTCGTCCACGGGGAAGAATTCCACGTCCAGCCGCCCGACCTTTCGGCGTCCCGGGGGCAGGGTATTCTCCCAGGTAAAATGGCTTTGGGCACAGGTGGTTAAGAAGGTTACGCTCCGTCCTGCCGCCGCCGCGTGATCCGCAAGGTTCTTGAGCAGGGTTTCCGCGCCCCCTACCGTTCCGCTTTCGGCGAACCGGGGACAGACGAAGGCTATGCGTTCGGCGCGGGCCATCAGCCGGATTTCCCATCGCCCTGTTGGCGGTCCCGTCCGGCTTCGAGTGCCCGGATCCGTTCCTCCAGCGCGCGAATCTTCACATCATATTTCCGGTCCGTGCCTTCGATGGCGGTCACCAGGAGCCCATTGATCTGATTCTGCTGGGACCAAAGACGATAGGTGTAGAACTTCAACAGTTTCCAGAGGCCTTTTTTGATCCCCACCAGGAGCGGCGCCCATCCGCGACGCCGTTCCTGTATCTCGAAATCGTTGATATCCACAAACACCGTGTCGCGCAGGCACTTGAGATAGAATTCCAGGAATTCGTCCTCGCTGCGCAGAGTCGCCAGATTCGTGCGTTCGGCGCGGGCCACGCGCGCATCCGCATAAACCCCCTCCTCTATTTTGCGGGACACGCTTTCCCGGATATCCAGGACAATCTTTTCCACATCCACGCCGGATGCATCCATTTTGAAGATCGGTTCCGTCATTGTGTGCGGGCCACTCCGTTTGGGCGCATTATCAAGGAACGGGTTGGGGTGTCAACCTTTTCCGGCATGCCGCCCGCCCCATCGAAAAGGATTCCGGCCCCTCCGCATTCCGGGTATGCTATTCAGGGTATGCTATTGACTAGCTTTCGTCATTTTGAGAAGGTTTCCGGAAACCTGTGGTCCGACATCCCGCATACAAGGCCGGTTATCCGGAGACCGGGATCATCGGCGCGTTCGCATGAGTAAATCGATTAACCAAGGGACACCTGATGGCCAAGGTATTACTTGAAAATGTGTATAAGATTTTTCCCGGCAATGTTGTTGCGGTTGATAATGCCAACCTTGAGATCCAGGATCAGGAATTTGTCGTGCTGGTCGGACCGTCCGGCTGCGGCAAATCAACCACCCTGCGCATGATCGCCGGCCTGGAAGAAATCACCAAGGGCACCATTTATATCGACGGGCGCAAGATCAACGACGTGCCGCCCAAGAACCGCGACATCGCCATGGTTTTCCAGAACTACGCGTTGTATCCCCACATGTCCGTATACAAGAACATGGCGTTCGGACTCAAACTGCGACGCTATCCCAAGAGTGAAATCGAGAGCCGCGTCATGGAAGCCGCGGAGATCCTGGGCATCCGGGAGTTGCTGGAGCGCAAACCCAAGGAATTGTCGGGAGGTCAACGACAGCGTGTGGCCGTCGGCCGGGCCATCGTACGCAAACCCAAGGCCTTTCTATTCGACGAACCCCTGTCCAACCTGGATGCCAAAATGCGCGTACAAATGCGCACGGAAATCAGTAAATTGCATACCCGGTTGAATTCCACCATGATTTACGTGACGCACGACCAGGTCGAGGCCATGACCATGGGCGATCGCATCGTGGTCATGAAAGACGGGTTCATTCTTCAGGTCGCCCCCCCGCTGGAATTGTACGACCATCCGGCCAATCAGTTCGTGGCCGGTTTCATCGGCAGTCCGCCCATGAACTTTTTTGAGGGTCGCATCGAGCAGAAACCCGGCGGCTTGCACTTCAATGAGGACACGTTTTCCGTGCGGATCGAAGACCGCCACGGTCAATCACTCAAAAACCATATCGGAAAAGAGCTGACCTTCGGCATTCGTCCCGAAGATATTGCCGATGTGCTGTATTTGAGCAATGCGGACCCGGAACACCAGTTCAAGGCCAAAGTCGAAGTGATCGAACCCATGGGTTCGGAAGTGTACCTGTACCTGAATACCGGGAAGAGCTCCTTCATCGCGCGGGTGGACATCCATGCCAAGGCCCAGGTGAACCAGGAATTGACGATGGTTCTGAACATGAAAAAGGCCCATTTCTTTGATCGCGAGACGGGAGACGCCATCGTCTGAAACGCGCGTTCGTCGCACGCAGGGGAATCCATCCGATCTCGTTCGTACTCATGCCGGGACTGATCATATTGATGTCAATCGGAACGCTGCCCGTAATCGGGCATGTGCTGCAATATCTTCTGGTGGTCGTCGTTTCCTTTGCGCTGATTACGCTCGTCGCAAGCGTTATCCGCTTCCAGCTCGTTGCCGAGCGGGTGAAATCCGCCAGCCCCGAACACCTGAACCCGGCGGACGCCTTCCAACTGCAGATCATTCAGCGCCTGGGTGTCGTCCAGCGTGAACCGGAGCCCATTTCCGTTCTCTTTATATCGCCCCATGATGCCGAGGGCATCGCCGAAAAACACGGCCCGGACGCGGGAAAAGAAGTCATGGATCAACTGGAGCAGCACATACGGGCCCATATTCGCAAGAAGGACTTCTTTATGCGGTACGACGAAAAGACCTTCGGCGCCGTCACCAACACCGCTCGCCGGCATGCGCAAACCATGGCCGAACGCCTGATCAACCGGATCGGGTCGAAAACCTGCCGATGCGCGAATCATCTCACCCTGCGTGTCCCCATCAACATCGGATACGCGACCTATCCCGAAAATACGAACCGGGCGGCCCTGTTGACCAGCAAAGCCCGGGAAGCTCTGGATGAATCGCTTTCCGACGGCCCGGGCCGGCACCGCGCCGCCGCCGTTCCCGACGAACGCCCGGAAACACAGGAACAAGCCGGGGAGCAGGACGTTGTTAAAGAAGAAGCGCAAAAAGGCATTGTGGACGAACTGACCGGCGTGCTGCGGGAGGAAAAGCTGGCGTCCGGCTTGCAGAAGTACGTGGCCCGATACCGCAAAGACGACCTTCCCGTTTCCGTGTTATACCTGTCCATCGATTACGTTACCCAGTACCGGGAGCATTACGGACCCGAGGCCGTCAATGCCATTCTCAAGGGATTGGGGACCCTGCTGATCGCGCATACCCGCGAAAGCGATCTGATCAGCCGATACAGCGACACCCATTTCATCCTGGCCATGGATTGCGCCCCCGGAGATGCGCTTACCGCGGCACAACGGCTGTCCACTCTAATTAAACGCACCCCCTTTGCACTCGGGCGAACGCCGTTGAAAATATCCGTCAGTGTGGGGGTGGCCGGATTTCCCGAGCACGGATCGTCCGCGCGCGATCTTTTCCAGCGTGCGGAATTCGCCCTTCAACAGGCGCAGGAAATGGGACGCAATCTCTGTATCGTATACCGGCCGGAGATGAAGAAATCCCGTCCGGACATACACCCGTCCAGAAAACCCTTTTAGTCAAGGAAGCCCCGGAAACACAACCCGGATATTCATGATGCCCCCAAAACGATTAAAGCTCGGTGTCAATATCGATCATGTGGCCACCGTACGCCAGGCCCGGGGAACGGATTATCCCTCACCGCTGGAAGCCGCCGACGGCTGTGCGCGCGCCGGCGCGGACAACATCACCGCGCACCTGCGGGAGGACCGACGGCATATCGGGGACGCCGACGTGTACGCGCTGAAGGCATGGGGCAAACTCCCGCTCAATCTGGAAATGGCCATTGCGCCCGAGATCGTTCGGATCGCCCTGGATCTTCGCCCGCCCGAAGCCTGTCTCGTCCCGGAACGGCGCGAAGAACTGACCACCGAAGGCGGCCTGGATGTGAAGACCCATCGCGCAGCGCTGGGCGATACCATCCCGGCACTCCAGGAAGCGGGTATCCGGGTCAGTCTATTCGTCGAACCGGATCCCGTTCAACTCGACACCGCCGCGGAACTGGGCGTCCCCTGCGTGGAATTGCACACCGGAACCTACTGCCGGGTCCCCGCGGCCGAACAGGAACACAAACGCCTGATCGAAGCCGCCCGGCACGCGCACGCCCTCGGCTTGCAGGTCAACGCCGGACACGGCATCCATCTCGACAACATCGGCGGTATTCTGCACATTCCCCATTTGGACACCCTGAATATCGGGCACAGCATCGTTGCACGCGCCATCCTGGTCGGCATGGAAACCGCCGTGCGCGAGATGCTCGAACGGCTGCGAGCCTACGGCGAGGGGCAAGCGTCATGAACGATAACGAAACAACACAGGCCCCGGAATCCGGCGTGGCCGGTATTGGAATCGACCTGGTAGAGAATGCCCGCATGAAGGAAGTCCTTGCGCGATGGGGCGATCTTTTCACACGACGGGTATTCCGGGAAGAAGAATGCACCTATTGCAACGGGAAAGCCGAACCGTGGCGTCATTATGCCGGCCGATTTGCCGTGAAGGAAGCCGTGAGCAAGGCGTTCGGAACGGGTATCGGCGCCCATATCGGCTGGCTGGACATTGAAGTACGGCGCGATCCGGATACCGGGGCGCCTTCGGTGGCATTGAGTGAACGGGCGCGCGCCCTGGCCGGTTCGCGCGGCGTTCGCAACGTTGCCGTCAGCCTCTCGCATACACGGAACTATTCGGTCGCCCAGGCGTTATTGGTGAAATGATATGAAACTCGTTACGTCCCAACAAATGCGCGAGCTTGACCGGCGAACCATTGAAGAATACGGCACGCCGGGTGAAGTCCTCATGGACCGGGCCGGACACGGACTGGCCGAACACATCCACCGCCTGGCCGGGGAAGCCGGCCTGTATGCACCGCTGATCCGCATGGTCGCCGGACGCGGAAACAACGGCGGCGACGCCTTCGTCGCGGCACGTTACCTGCACACGGCCGGCTTCGACGTGGACGTGCTGCTCGCCGGAACCGTCGAAGACATCCAGGGCGATGCGCGGACCCACCTCCGGCATATGCAAAACATGGAGATCCCGCTCCGGGAACGGCCGGCGCCCGATCATTGGAAAGAGGAATTGAATGCCGGCCGGGAACCGGCGGATATCCTCGTGGACGGCGTGCTGGGCACAGGCACCACCGGTCCCGCTCGCGGCCCGGCCGCCGCGGCCATCGACTATATGAATGCGTGCGCGCACCAGGCCTTTATCGTATCCATCGACATTCCGTCCGGACTGGACGCCGACCACGGACACGCCGAGGGATCCGTGGTCCGCGCCGACATGACGGTCACCATGGGCCTGCCCAAAATCGGGTTGGCCCTGGCTGATGGAATTGAATACAGCGGCAGCGTCGAAGTGGTGGATATCGGAATCCCGGCGGAGTATATCGACGAACTGGAAACCGAATATGCCGCGATCGGCGACGCCGATCTATGGCCTTGTTTTCCGCGCCGAAAGCGGGTCAGCCATAAAGGCGACTATGGACACGTTTTATTGATCGGCGGCGCACGGGGATATTCCGGAGCGATCGCCCTGGCGGGACAAGCGGCCTTAAGGTCGGGGTGCGGCCTGGTGAGCATTCTGACCCCCGAAAGCATCGTGACGCCGGTTTCCTGCCACGCCGCCGAATTCATGGTTCACGGTATAGCCGAAACCGGGGCCGGATCCATTTCCGCACACGGTTGGTCGGAATGGAAGGACCGCATCCATGAATTCGACGCCATCCTGATCGGCCCCGGTATGACCCGGCATGACGATACCCTGCAGATCACGCGGCAGATTATTCAGACGTCACGGAAACCGCTTGTCCTGGACGCGGACGCCATCCAGGTCCTTCATGGCCGCCCCCATGAACTGAAAGAGGCGTCATGCCCCATCGTCATAACACCGCATCCCGGTGAATTCGCCCGATTGGGAGACCTGAACGTCACGGATGTCCAGGCGGACCGCATCGGCATGGCACGAGCCATGGCACAAACCACGAATACCACGGTGGTCCTAAAAGGCGCGGGTTCCATTATCGCCCGGTCCGGACAGCCGGTTCACATCAATCTGACCGGCAATCCCGGAATGGCAACCGGAGGAACCGGAGACGTTCTGGCGGGCCTGCTGACGGGTCTGCTCGCGCAAAATCTCGACCCGTTCGATGCCGCACGCTTTTCCGTGTACATACACGGCAGAGCGGCCGACCTGCTCGCCTGGGACATGACACAGCGGGGCTATACCGCCGGCGATATCGTCACGCGGCTCCCCGATGTTTTCCGGGATGTCCTGCTCCGTTAACCCGCTTATGGCATGAGCGCCCACGCCCACGGCACCATGGGGATCCCATACCATGAGCGAAGTTATGAACAGGTCGGCGCACCCAGGGAACCATCAGGACGCCGGTTATCAACACCGCGGAATGTTTTCACAACATTCCTTTCCTTAAGGTGTTACGGATATTCCGGGGACCGGAAACGGGCAACCATCCACACGTCGGCCACAATGTATCAACAGCTTGTTATCCGCCTGACAAATCCGGCCATCCGCGTCATGGCTTCCTTGAGTTCCTCAAGCGAGGTGGCATATGAACACCGCACGTAGCCTTCGCCACAAGCGCCGAACGCCGAACCCGGCACAACGGCGACCTTTTCCTCTTCGAGCAACCGAAGGGCGAAATCTTTAGAGGATATGCCCGTATCGCCGATATACGGAAACGCATAGAAAGCGCCGCCCGGCTCCACACACGGCAACCCCATATCGCGGAATGCATGATATATGTAATTCCGGTGCCGGACGTATTCATCCCGCATTTCCCGGATATCGTTATCCGGTTCATTGAGGGCTTCCATCGCCGCTTCCTGGCTGAGAATCGGCGCGCACAACATCGTATATTGATGAATCTTCATCATGGCTTCCGTTAATTCCGGAGGCGCACAGGCATACCCGATCCGGAATCCGGTCATGGCCCATGACTTGGAGAACCCGTGCAGGAAAATGGTGCGTTCCTTCATTTCCGGCATGGACGCAATGCTTACATGCGAACCGTTATAGGTCATTTCCGCATAGATCTCATCCGTGATCACCATGAGGTCATGTTCCCGGGCGCATTCCGCCATAATGCGCACATCCTCCCGGTTCAGAACCGCGCCGGTGGGATTGTTCGGATAATTCAGGATCAACAGGCGGGAGCGCTCCGTAATCCGCTCTTCGAGCCGGTCCCGGGTAATCCGAAAGCCTTCTTCTCTCCGCGTTTCCACGGGCACGGGACAGCCATGCGCAAACTGGATCAACGGCCGATACGAAACATAGGACGGTTCATGATACAGGACCTCGTCGCCCGGATTGACGAGCGCGCGCACCGCCAGGTCCAAGGCTTCACTGACGCCCACCGTGATCAATACTTCGCGGTCCGCATCGTATGACACATGAAAGGTATCGCCCACGTACCGGGCAATGGCTTTCCGTAATTTTGGCAAACCCATGTTCGAGGTGTACTTCGTCGCGCCCTTTTCCAGCGCAAACATCGAGGCCTCACGGACATGCCAGGGCGTATCGAAATCCGGTTCCCCGATTCCAAGACTGATGACGTCCGGAACGGAACTCACAATTTCAAAGAAATCGCGGATCCCGGAACGGGGCACATCCCGAAGATGAGCCGCTATGGGATCACGGGGACACTTTGAGTCTTTCGTATTCATCCTGACTTTCCATCTCGACGCCATGATGTTTATAGGTTTTGAGCATGAAATGGGTAACCGTACTCTTCACGCCCTCGATCGTGGCCAGCCGCTCGCTTACAAAAGAAGAGACCGACTTCAGATCCCGGCCCTCTACAAAGAGCAGCAGATCGTAATCGCCGGAAACCAGGTAGAGCGATTCGACCTCCGGGAAACGGCTGATGCGGTTTGATACGCGATCAAACCCGCCCTCGCGTTCCGGTGTTACCGTGACTTCAATAACGGCCATCACGCGATTGATATCGAGTTGGTCCTCGTTAACAACGGCCTGGTAACCCCGGATGATGCCCTTCTTCTCATATTCCTTGATCCGTTTCCGGACTTCATCCTCGCTCATGTTCAGCATCTTGGCGATGTTGCCCGGGCTTTCCAGCGCGTTATTCTTCAGTATTTTTAGAAGTTCGTCCATGTGTTCCTCCATGTCTGCGATACCGGCACAACCTATACCGGAGCCGCTTGCTCCGTCCAGCATCAAAACGGCTCTTGAATCGCGGGCCTCAACACCATTACCACCAAACCGGCGCCATCGCGGACCCCGGCCGGGGCCGTCAAATATCGCGCCTTTGTTGCCGGGCATTGCGAACGGAGAGGAAAACCATCTATACTGGCACCCATGTCGCTGGATCATGTCAGAATCGTTCTCGTTCGTCCGGTCTACGGCGGAAACATCGGTTCCGTCTGCCGGGCCATGCTGAACATGGGTATCCGCGACCTGGCCATCGCCGAACCCCGGGCGGACACGGACTGGAGCGAAGCCCGGAAGATGGCGTATCGGGCGGACGCCGTGCTCGAACAGCGCCGGGAATTCGCCACGCTGGCTGAAGCCGTGGCCGATTGCGGATTGGTCGCAGGCACGACGGCGCGCGCCGGCCTGTACCGTCAACACGCGCGCACCCCGAGGGACTGGGCACCGACACTGCTGGAAGCCGCGCAACACACCCGCGTGGCGCTCGTGTTCGGACCCGAAGATCACGGGTTGAACAACGCGGATATCGCGCTCTGTACGCAACTGATTCAAATCCCGTCGTCCGAGGAATACGCCTCCCTCAATCTTTCCCATGCCGTCATCGTCTGTTGTTACGAATTATTTCTGGCCGGCCGGGTGCCGATCCCTCCGCAGGAGTCGTCGCCCGAGGCCCCCTCCGAATTGCGTGAACGCATGTTCGCCATGTGGCGGGAATCCCTGCTGGCTATCGGGTTCATGGATGAAGATACGGCGGCGCACATGATGCTGGGCCTGCGGCGGATTCTGTCCCGGGGATCGCTGACCGAAATCGACGTGCGCATTCTCATGGGAATCGCACGGCAAACGCGGTGGACGGCGGAACAGATGAAACGGGATTCGTGATGCGGAATACGTATCACCAGACCGGGACGGGCGCAAAAATATCACCATCCACAGGCACATGAGGAACCCGCGGAGTTGTCGGTTCCTCCTCAACGGGCGGAGGAACGGGTTCCGCCGGTTCCGGGACGGGAGCGGGTTCCGCGGGACGCACCACCGGGCGCTCTTCGGGAATCACCTGAAAAACAGCATCCGGGGGTAGTTTCTCTTTGGCCCGATAGTCCCTTTCCTCATGGGGCAACTGCTGGATATCTTCCGGGGAGGTAAATGGATAATAGACACGCTCGGTATTCGGAGGATAGGCGAATTCGCTGTCCGACCATCCGCGATGCCATTGGGTTTGGCTGGATTGGCCGGCATGGTGTAACCGGTACGTTTCTTCACGCGCTTCTTCCGGAGTCATGACCACATAGGGCGTCAACAACACGATCAGCTCCGTGCGGCGCTCCTGTAGCGACTGGGTCCGGAAAAGCAGGCCCAGCAGGGGGATGTCGCCCAACACCGGCACCTTCGTCCGGGTCAAACGATCATCGGTACGCACCAATCCGCCCAAGGCGATCGTGGAACGGCTGGCTACGGATACCGACGCCTCGAATTCCCGCTTGGTAATGATCGGCACTTCGTTATCGTCGATGGTCACCGTGCCCACCACATCGTCCGCGCTCTGGCTTATCTCCATAACCACAATGCGCTGGGGGTTGATCCGCGGGGTGACGGTCAGATTGATCCCAATGTCCTTGTATTGATACGAAGACACCGTGCGATCCCCCACTCCGGATACCGCGGTGGACGTCACCACCGGACGCTGTTCGCCGACGATAATCCGCGCCTCGGTATTGTCGGTGGTCATGATGACCGGCGTGGACAGCACGCGCGCATCGCCCGTCGTGGCCGCCAATCGGATTACCGCGTCCACATTCAGGCCGTGCAACGTCGCGTAATAGGTCAGCGCACCGGGAGACAAGGTGGTTGCCCGCCCGACCTCTCCGGCATCAATGAACGATGTCTCCCGGCCCATGAATCCGCCGCCGAAGGCCGCCACGGGTTCGGCAATCGTAACGCCCCGCCCCGGGCCGACACGCTCCTCGCTGACCACCTCGAGGGAGCGCTGCAACCAGCTGATCCCGTAATCCAGCGTATCGCTGAGATTCACCTCCAGAATAACCGCCTCGATCAACACCTGCCCCAGCATGACGTCCAGTTGATCGATGATCTCCTCCAGCGCCGCAATGTCGCTGCGCCGCCCCATCAACAAAAGGGAATTGGTTCGCTTATCGGACAAGATCTGGGTCAACGGCGAGAGCCGGCCAAACCGGGTTGCGTCTTCACTAACCACTTCCTGCAGCCGTTCCGCCCGTGCGGCCACGAAATCGCGTAACGCCTCCGCCCGGGCCGCCGGCGTGTCTTCGGCCCCCACACCCCGTTCCACCGCGCGCGTCGGCCGATCCGCCGCCACGGCTCCGATAAATTCGTTAAGAATTCCGGCCAGGTCTTCCGCCTGGGCATATTCCAATGAAATTACGCGGACAATGATTTCCGGGTCGACCGGACGATCCAGCACATCGATGATCCGGTCAAAGAACGCGAAATTGACCGGGCGGGAAATAATGAACAGCGTATTGATTCGATCATCAGCCACGATCTTGACCCGCCCGTGAATGATCCCCCGCTCGACCAGTTCCGCCACATCGGCCGTTGCGGCCGGGGCTTCCGGCTGTTCCCGGCGGGGACGGATCACACCCGGCGGTCCGCGGGGAGCCTCGTCATCGGGACGCGGCGCCGCGCGCGCCGCCGGACGCGCACGCACATCCCGATCCTCCGCGTCCGCAATCAATTCGTTCAATCGTCCCGCCACCTGGCTCGCCTCGGCGTACATCAACTCCCGGACAAACATGTCCTCCTGTATCTCCACCGGCCGGTCCACAAATTCAATGACTTCCAGGATGCGCCGGATATTGGCAGCGGTATCGGTAATCAACAGGCTGTTGGTTCGTTCGAGCGGTTGAATCTTTCCGTATCCGTGAATCAAGGACTGTATGATGGGCTGGATCTCGGCGATTTCCATAAAGGTAAGATTGATGACCTGGCTGATCAGCTTGTCCGCCTCGGGAAACGAATCATCCGGAAGATCAAAACCGATGCCCAGCCCTTCCTGGCGGACGGTGCCCGGCTGAACCACCTTGAGGAACTTCTCGCCCATCGGCACCAGCGCCACATTGTGCATCGCCAATACGCTGTCGATGGCCTGAAGGGCCTCCGTTTCCGAAAGGCGTGTCTGGCCGCGCAGTGTGATCGTCGCGCTGATTCCCGGCGCCCGGATCATGGTGCGTCCCGTCAACTGGCTGTAGAACTCGAGCACCTGATCCAGCGGCGCATCCCTGAAATTAAGCGAAACCAGCTGTTCGGTATCCCCCCGCTGCACCGTTGCCGGAAGCACGGTCTGCGCATACACCGTCCACGGCCCGCCCGTAAACGCAAGCAGGACGCCGTAGGTAACGGCGCGCAAAAAAGACCGCCTTCGCCGCGCGAATAACATCACAATCCCCGCGCTCCTTGTCTCAGGGTTTTGTCCACCTGGTTCATGATCCTTCACGAATCCCTTGCTACACGGCTATACGCATAGTCCACCGTAAAACTTCCGCGCAATTGCGCAGGCTGTCCCGGGTGTGGCGCTATGGTTAAGTGTCGCACGTCCACATTAGCACCTTGTGTGTGGAGTGCATAGAGAAAATGCACCAGCGCATCCAACGTGCCCTCCCACGTGCACGTAATGGCCAATTCGTACAATTCACCAATGCGTCTTTCTTCTTCCGGTTCCCGCCGAAGCAGTTGCAACCCGTGATCATCCGCTGTCCGCTGAAGGCTGCGTAACAACTGGGAGGTCACATCCGCCTCCATCGAATGCCGGGGCAACCCCTCCCGTAATGCCTCCATTCGACGATCCAGGTCGTCCCGTTGATCCAACAGGCGCTCCGCAATGACCCGGCGCTGTCTCAAGGCCTCTTCCATGCGGGCGGTTTCCCGCCACTCGGCATAGCGGGATTCGCCGACCCAGTAGGACACCGCCGCCAGTACCACCACCAGCGCTCCAATGGTCAGCATTCTCTCCCGTGGGTTCAATTTCATGGCGCTTCCCCCGGCAACGCAATCGTCAGCCGGAATTCCGGCCGCCGGCGGCCGCCGGCCGCCTGGGTTATGCCTTCCGGTTTGACTTCGTAGAAGAGCTCGGACGCCTCCATCGCATCAAAGAAATCATAGATGGGCGTGACCGTGTTGGCTTCGCCGCGCAAATTGATGGACCGGCCCTTGCGATAGACGAATGAACTCAAATCCACCCCGGAAGGCATGCGGTCACTAACCTCGCGCAAACACTCCAGGGCCGAATAGGTGCGATCCGCATATTGCTCCAGCGATTCAACGCGGCTTCGCAATTCACGCACCCGTTCCGCCGGCTCCTCCAGGGCCCGTACATCCTCCTGCAATTGTTCCATCTGCCGATGCAGAAGATGGAGCGATCCGAGGAAAAGGGCGGTGCCCAACAACCAAACTCCCAGGATGGAGGCCACCGTGGCCGCGAACCGCCGGTTGGCGGTTTTGAGGTGCTCGGCCTCGTGCCATTCCCGCGGCGTTAAATCGAGACGGGACTTCCCTTCGGCACACCGTCGCGCGATGCCTTCGCTGACGGGCGACAAGTCGTCAAGCGACCGGATATCCACTTCCACCGCGCATTCCCGCCGTACGGCCTCCATGATTTTTTCAGGCGGCCCGTCCCCGTCGTGCCACAATGTCATCCGGGGCGTTTCGACCGCCCCCCATTCGGATTCCAGCGATGTGAGCGTGTAGCCGGTTTCCTCGGCCAGCTCCATGATAAACGCGTCATCCTCCAAATCCCCGGCATCGCCCAGATGCCGAATCACGACAGGAACGCCGTCCTGACATACGATCAATTCGCAAGCCCCCCGATCAATCAACATGAGCGCATGCCGGCCCTTCCGGGGCACATCGCCCTGCTCCCGGATCAGGGTCCACCACCCCATGATCTTCAAATCGATACGTTCCAGCCTCCGGCCGGCGAGGGAAAACCGTTCGCCCAACGCCTCCACCGCCTCCGTGCGGGTCGCGGCAATGAGCACACGGACACTGTTCTCTCCGGAGGAAAGAACCTCGTAGGAAATGACCATGTGTTCAATGGGGAAGGGAGAAAACTTGTCCACCTGCAGTTCCACCATGCCCCCCAGCTCTTCCGGATCACCCGAGGGCAGATCCGCCACGCGCAAAAGAACCTGGTCGCTGTTCATGCCCAAACACGTATGCCCCCGGAGGCTTCCGCATGTTGACTTGATACGGGTCGCCCATTCTTCGGGGGACCACGCTTCATCGGGTCTGGATTCCAGCCCAACGCGCTGATGGTCCTGGACCCCGTACACCCCCTTCTTCCGGCGCAGCACGGTCCATTCGATCTCATGATCGCACAGCACCACGCCCGCTATCTGGTCTTTACTGGACATCGTTCTTTCGCTTTCTCCGCATCCACATGTCCGGATCCCAAACCGGGCATCCCGATTGGGACCATCCCATACACCATACCATATTCGTCTACAATTGCTCTTCGCGCCAGAAAACCGGCGTCACATCCCCGTTCTCCACGCGCATCACGGCCCACGCGCCGCGCCGCACGCCGCGCACCTCGCCGATCGAGGTAATCCGATAGAAATCTACATCGCGAACGCGTATCCGGTCACGCAAATCGGCCCGCATCCCGGTCAACGCAATCACCTCGTCCACGCTTTCGAAGCCGTCCTCGCGGGTTCCCGCTATTCCGTCAAGCCCCACGCGATGTTCGATAATAGCATCCACGACAAACTCATCAATACCGCTGATGGTCAGAAGCACTTCCCGGGACGCCGTATTGACGTTGACGCGATTGTCCGTCGTCCAGGTCGTCAGCCACGATGCGATGCCCCGCATACTTTCATCGGCCGGGGTTCCGGGCGGACTGCCGTACACGATTTCCTCGGTGAACCCCTTCACCAGGAGCAGTTCGTCAATGGTGTCGAGTTCCGCCCCCTTTGCCTCGTAGCCCCGTCGTGTGTACCATGGATCGTCCGGTTCGGCCCCGTGGAGACGCCGTGTATCACCGGGTTCGATAAAATCCCAGAAGGTGTGAATCAACTCCGGCCATAATTCCTGGGGCACTCCGGCCTGGTCGAGAATTTCCTCCCAGTCATCGTAGTCATCCACCAGAAGATTGATATTTCGCCGGCCTTCCTCGGGCTCAATCGTCAGGGTTAATGTCCCCTCCCCGATTTCCCGTTTTAAATTGCGCATGGCCGTGCCCCGTGAGAGGTTGACGGCGCCCAGGGCAATTTGCTCGTCTTCGTGAAAGAATTCCTCCTCGAGCGCCTCATCCACCTTCGTGCTTTGCTTGATAATCACCTTGGCCAGTTCCATGCCGCCCTGCGCCACATACTGCGCCTTGAGCCGGTTTCGATAGAACGAGGTGATCTCCAACTCGACCTTCATGTCAAAGGCAAAAGAAGCCACCAACAACGACAACAACACAATCACCCATAAGGCCACGATGAGCGCGGAGCCCTTTTCCCTCTTAATCGTCCTCGTTCTCGTCCTCGTTCTCGCGACGAACCAATGGGTTGAGATCGAGTACGAGTACGAGAACGAGGACGAGGAAGAGCGAATGCGGCATGAACTTCTCCTCATTCCATCATCCCTCCCTCCGCCTGGTCCAGCGCCTGGGTAACCACCGGCGCTACGGGAATATCGATCACGCGCGTGACCTGTATCGGAGTCCGCTCACCCCGGGGCGGCTCCAGGTACAGGGTGACCTTTAATCGCGAAGGGATGGAATTGCTTTCCGGCCAGCGGGGAACCCATTGATCCCGCCCGTAATCATATACCTCGCACCGAAGGCCCTGCACCCGGCCGGATATGAACCAGAAATCCGCGTCCAGATCGTCGCGATCTTCAAGGTGGTGGAATGCGGTGACCGCAAATCCGCGCTCGCCGCGGCGGTCACGGTCCACCGTGGCCACGATGCGGTGCAACCCGTGCACCCAGGGGGAATCGCCGGGCATGAAGGCCGGACTGGTGGTCACCCAGCTCAAGACATCCGCCGGATGCTGTCCTCCGCCCCGCTTCTCCAGCCGGAATTCATACAGCGCGGGATCGGAATGGAAAAAAGCCGCCGACCGGAGCGCGGCCGTCAATTGCTCCATCACAAAATCACCGTGATGAAGATCGTCCGTAAGGGCGGTGCCCCGCTGCCAGGCCCGGAGCGTGGAGGAAAAGGTGGCCCAGACAATGGTCGTGGCGGACACGAGAATGACCAGCGCCACGAGCAGTTCGAGCAGGGTAAAACCGGCTGAAGAGACCGGCCGGACGATAGCGGGATTCCGGCGGTCGCGGCGCAAGCGCCCTCGCCTCTCACGGTGGATTTGGACCCGGTAGGGCGGGGCCGTTGGACCCGCCGAAGCATGGGTAGCAACAGACCGGGTCGATTCGTCGCCGGAATCAACGTTCCCCGCTACCCCAGTACTCCAGTACTTTATCACTCCTCCTCTTCCTCCGGTAGATGCCGATACGTCACCACTTCTTCGAACCCACGCCGGCCGCGCCGGGACCAGATCACCCGCGTGGTTACCACGAAGAGACGGTCTTCCTCATCCCCCACGTAATCAATTTCCCGTTCCCACGAGAAATCCCTGTGCTCATACCCGAAGGCGCCCCGCTCCACACCGGGACGGATGTCTTCGGAGCGAATCGGATGTTCGGCCTCAATCCGGCCCAGCAGGCCGTGGGCATGATCATAGAGCCGCGCCGCGCGCACCACGGCCAGTCCCTGCGCGGTCCCGGCCACCAGCACAAACAGGCCGATCCCCAGAATGGAGAGCGCCAGCATGACCTCGATCAGGGTCAATCCGGAGCGGGAATGTTTTTCGGGTAGCGTCATGTTACGTTTGAGGTCCTTATCCCTGTCGCAATCCTTGTCGTAATCCCTTTCGTCAATCAAGATTGGGACCAGGATTGAGGTGCATCCCATATTCCTTCTATCTCCCGAACTCCACCGAAAATCTTCCTGAAATGTGGTCCACTTCCATCCGCACCGTCCGGTTCCGTGCATCGCCCAGGCGGACGGTGTATTTATCAGACATTCCGCTGGGATAATAGTTCACCCAATAGATGCCGTCGTACCGCTGCCGGCCTTCGAAGTCGGAAACGCCCAGGATCCGCACACCGTTCTCCATGGGGCGCACCTTGAGGGACTCGATGGTGGTCTGTTCCGGGTCGGCATCCCAACGACGGTCGTGCCCGGCGCGCCTATCCAGAAACACGCCCTGTTCGGAACGGCCGGCCCCCGCGCCGAGGGTCAGAATTTCAATCTCGTTCCGGTGCGTGTCGAACAGGATGGCCATGTGTTGCTGCCGAAGAACGGCCATATTCCGGGCGTATTTACTGGCGGTCGCAATGGTGCGGGCCGACGTATTAAGACGTGCACCTTCATACGACCGCACGAAAGAGGGAATCGCAATCGCCGAAGCGATCAGGATAATGGTCACGACAAGAATGATTTCCAGCAGACTGAAACCATCCCGGTTTTTCGGTCCGCGCGCGTCCACCGTCGGGGAAGCGTCCGGGCGGATCCTTCCCGCGTCAACGTTGGTTGTCACGGTCGCTTTCCAGGCCGCTTGACCTCAGCGTATACCCCCTGTCCGTGCGCTGGTATTGATACGACTCGCCCCAAGGATCGCGCGGAATACCGCCCTCCAGGTAAGGACCGTTCCAGCGTGAGCCGCCGGGATTGTTCACCAACGCATCCAGGGAACCCGGGTATTCGCCCATGTCCAATTCATACAGACGCAACGCCATGCCGATATTCTGGATATCGGCCCGGGCTCTCGCTTCCTCCGCCTGTCGAACCCTTCCGCCCAGACGCGGAATGGCCATCCCGACCAGGATGCCGATAATCACCACCACCAACAGGATCTCAATCAGAGTGAACCCGGCTCGACGGTGCGTTTTTGATGCTCGACGTATTCTTTTCATATCCTATCTCCTGCGGGATCTTCCGCCCTGTCCCTTCGCTGGATCTCCTTACATTATACACTCAACCCACTGGTCAAATCAAATACAGCCATCAGCATGCTGATGGCGACAAACCCGACCACGAGGAAAATGAGAATGATCATGGCCGGTTCCAATACCGTCGTCATGACCTTGATGTTGCGATCCAGTTCATGTTCGTACCGGTTCCCGATATGCTCAAGGGCCCCGCTCATGTCGCCCGTTTCCTCTCCGACCGCCAGCATGTCGGTCAGTAAACGCGGAAACACCTTGCCCGCCGCCAGCGGAGCGGAAATGGTCGCACCGTCCGTGACCCGGGTGCGGGCCTCGCGTATCTCGCGGGCAATGACCCGGTTGCCCGCCGTGTTCTCGACGATCGACAACGCGTCCAGGACCGGCACCCCGTTGGACAACAAGGCGCTGAGCGTGCGCGCGAAATGAGCATACGCGTTCGCGGCCACGACATCCCGGATCACCGGCAACCGGAGTTGCAAACGATGCCATGCCCGCTGTCCCTCGTCCGTCGCCAGGTACCGCTTGAGCGCAATCACCAGAAAGGCGGTGATCAGCCCCAGGGCCCACCCGTAGTGAATGAAGAATGCGCTGACCCCGATCAGGATCTGCGTGGGCACGGGCAAGGTACTGCCCAGCTCTTCAAAAATCGCCGTGAATTGCGGCACCACCCAAATCATCACGAAGATGATGATCAGAATCCCCATGCCCAGCACGATGGAGGGATAAATGAGCGCCATCCCGATCTTTTCCCGCGCCTCTTGAACCCGCTCGTAATGCTGGCAGAGGCGCTCCAGCACCTCGGACAGATCGCCGCTGGCCTCCCCGGCACGGACCATGCTCACGTACAAGGTCGAAAACGATTCCGGCCGTTTGGCCAGCGCATCGGACAGACTGGTCCCCTGGATGATTTCATCGCGCAGCTGCGGAATCACATAATCCTGGGCGCGACCCGTTTTGCGGATCGACAAGGAATGAAGCGCGTTGCCAAGCGTCATGCCCGAAGCCAGCAGGTCACTCAACTCACGGGTAAACAACAATACATCCCGCGTCTTCATGCGCAGCTTTTTCGACCCCGCCGAAGCCCGCGCCGATTTCGTTTTCCGGCCGGCCGGGCGATCGGACCGGGACGCGCCGACCGCCGCTCCGCCCTCCCGGACGGAAACCGGCACGAATCCCATCCGTTCGATCTGCATCAGGGCCGAGCGCCGGTCCCGCGCATCCACCGTCCCCTCCGTCCGCTCACCCGAGGAGGATTTCGCTGTGTAGGCATATTGAGGCATGATCAGCCTGTTTCAGTAGTCCCGGAGTGTTGGAGTAATGGAGTAATGGAGTAATGGAGTGTTGGAGTACTGGAGGATTGGGGGAACTTCGTTCCATTCCTGAGTCTTAGATCACTCCATGTCACCATCACTCCATTACTCCATTCTTCCCTACGTCTCCGTCATGTCTTCGGCATCTTCCGTGACGCGAAGCACCTCTTCGATCGTCGTGATGCCCTTGAGCACTTTCGTCCATCCGTCGTGGCGGAGAATCCGCATACCGTGCTTGATCGCCATCTGCTTGATCTCCGTACTCGAGGCCCGGGCCACCACCATGGGACGGATATAATCGGATACCACGATGATTTCATAAATCCCCGTACGCCCCATGAATCCGGTATTGCGACAGTCCTCGCACCCCACAGCCTCATAGATCGTGCCTTCCGAGCGCCGTTCCTGGGGAAATCCGATGCTCTCCAGAAACATCTCGTCCGTCTCCCGGGGCCGTTTACAATTCGGACACAAACGGCGCACCAGACGCTGGGCGATCAACCCCTCCAGCGATGACGCCACCAGGAACGGTTCAATCCCCATGTCCACGAGCCGGGTGATCGCCCCCGCGGCGTCATTGGTGTGTAACGTGCTGAACACGAGGTGGCCCGTCAATGCGGCGCGGATCGCGATTTCGGCGGTTTCCCGGTCGCGAATTTCGCCCACCATGATGACGTCGGGATCCTGGCGGAGAATATGACGCAATCCCACCGCAAATGTTAATCCGATTTCGGACCGGACATGAATCTGATTGATCCCGGCCATTTCGTATTCAATCGGCTCTTCAATGGTAATGATGCGCTTGTCAATGGAATTGATCGTGTGCAGCCAGGCATACAACGACGTGGATTTCCCCGAACCCGTAGGACCCGTCACCAGCAGGATGCCGTGCGGTTTTGTGATCAGCTTCTTTAACAGTGTTTCGTCCGGCGGCTCCAATCCCAGTTTATCCAGGCCCAGGAGACCGCTGTGCCGCATCAGCAGGCGCAAGCTCACGCTCTCGCCGTATACCGTCGGCATCGTGGATACGCGCACATCAATGTCTTCACCGCGGATCTTAAGACTGATGCGCCCGTCCTGCGGCAACCGCTTTTCGGCGATATCCATGTTCGCCATCACTTTGATACGGGAAATCAGCGAAGCCTGGAAGCGCTTCAAATGGGCCGGCACGGGGGTTTGATGCAACACGCCGTCGATGCGATAGCGTATGCGCAACGAGGTTTCCATCGGCTCAAGGTGTATATCCGTCGCGCGATCCTTGTAGGCCTCCCAGATGATCTGGTTCACGAATTTGACCACCGAAGCTTCCTGGTCGCCCTCTTCGCCCAAATCCTTTTTCAGAATATCTTCTTCGGGCGTCACCTCGATGCGGTCGTCCTGGATCATCCGCTCGAGGGTGTCCGCGCCGACCCCGTAGAACTTGGTGGCGGCCTTGGAAATGTCCGCCGTGGGACTCAGCGCCAGGCGCACCTTCATGCCGGACGCCATGCGCAGGGCATCCACCAGTCCGGGAATGAACGGATCGTGCGTCGCCACGCGCAACGTCCCGTTTTCCATGCTGACCGGTATTACGTTGTATTGAAACACGGCCTTCGTGGACAATTTCTCCAGCACCGCGCTCTCAATGGCCGAATCGCCCAGCCGCACAAATGGAAGGCCCATAGCCGCGGCGAGTGCTTCGAGAAACCGATCTTCACGGGCCAGGCCCTGCGACACCACCGTGTCGGTAATGGACATGCCGGTCTGTTGCTGTTTCTGCAGGAGGTCCGCAATCTGTTCGGGATTGAACAGTCCGGACTTCTCCAGCAGCGAAGCCAGTTTGGTTGTGCTTGCCGTGGTCATCCTGAATGCTATTCCGCAATCCGGATCCGGTGCACCCTGCCCGAATCCGGCGATACTTTACCACGCCCCCCGGCGGAGTGCGAATGATATTTCGACCGGCGCCCCTGGCCCGGCCGGTGTGTCCCGCGTTGCCCCGAACCCGCCCCCGGCCCGCATAAACAAGAGGGGCTGCGGAAAAACTCCCGCAGCCCCTCGCGAACCGTTTGTGAATCCGTTACCAAGTGAAGGTAATACCGACATTGACGCCAATGCCGTCAAGCGATCCGTCATCAATCTCAACGGCTCCGCCGCCGAACTCGCTGGGTATATCGGTCTTCTTGACCTCTACCATGGTGTACTTGGCCTCCGCAAAAAGAGACACTCTTTCACCGACCTGAAAATCAACTCCGCCCACCGCGTAGAATCCGATCTCGTTATCCGCGGATTCGGTTTCGTCAATGCCCGGGCCTTTCCAACCCGTCGCAAACATGTAATACCCCAAGCCGCCGCCCACATAGGCATTCAACTGTTCCTGCGGCATGAAATTGTATTTCAGTCCGACTTCGAGGGGAATGGAGATGAGGGATATCGTCAACCCGCCCTCTGAATCCACATCACCCTCCAGGTAACTGGCCCGGACCTGAAAGGCAAGGTTCGGATTGATCCCCACATCAAATTTAAGGCCTCCGCCCAACAGGGGATCATCCATGTCCTTGGCATCCCAATAGGAACCAAACAGGCTTATATTGCCGGCTACCGCGACCTGCAGGGCCGCCCCCATGATCAACGCAATCGCTAACGTTTTCTTCATACATGCCTCCACGGGTTATCTACACGGGATGCCACCCCGACATCCCCATATCGTGAGCATCAGGAAGCCTGCGGAAACTGTCAACCCCGCAATGCCCAATTCGCGCCGGAATTTCATGCGAACGACCAGACTTCGCTGATCCGGTCGGGAAACGTAAGGCTCACCTTGATGTGGTGATGCCCCCCCTCGACGAGACACCGTTGCATGCGTTCCAGGGCCAGGTCGTGCCGGTTGCAGTCCTCGCTTAAGTGCGCCAGAAATACCTGCCGGAGATCCGGTCCGGCAATCTCCGCCAGCATGGCCGCGGCGTGCTCGTTTGAAAGATGGCCCTGTCTTCCCTTGATCCGCTGTTTGAGCGACCAGGGCCGTTCGGCGCCGGCCAGTAATTGGTCGTCGTGATTGGCCTCGATAACCACCGCATGACACCGGCGCAACCGCTCGCGGATCAACGATGTGGCCATGCCCATGTCGGTCACCACGCCAACCCGGGCGCCCTGCGTTTCCACCACGAAGCCGACCGGATCGTATGCGTCGTGCGGAACCGAAAACGGTTCAACACGCATATCGCCCACTTGAAAAGGGGAGCCCGTTGTGAAGACCTGCCACGCAATCCCCGCCCATTCCAGATTCCGGCGCAAGGCTTCGACCGTCCCGGCATTGGCATACACCGGAACACCATACCGGGTATGCAGAACGCGGAGCCCCGTTACATGATCCCGGTGTTCGTGGCTGAGGCAGACCCCCTGCAGGGAACGGATATCCCGGCCCAGTTTCGCCAGGCCGTCGGCCGTCCGCCTCGCGCTCAACCCCGCATCGATCAACAGGGACGTGGTCTCCGATTCAATATAGGTGCAATTACCGGAACTGCCGCTCGCCAGTATGCAAATACGTAATGACATGGCTTTTCCTCGCGTCGCGCATACCCCTGAAATCGAATACATCCCGCCCGCTCCGCGCGGCATTCTCAGGGGACCTTCTCATGTTGATCAAGAAGCCAACCGTCGTCAAGCCGGGACCGCATGGAAGGGCCGTTGTCGCAACACTCCGGCTATACGCAAGTTCCGTTCCGGGGTATCCATTTTTGTGATGGCAGAGGCACGTAAAAAACCGAAAAAAGAACCCGAATTTGAAACCCGGTGGAACGACCATGTTCCACTCATGTACTTCGTGGTGGACGGAGAGGGCACCATCCTGTCCGTCAACCGGTTCGGAACCCGGACACTGGGCTATTCCCGGTCGGAATTAACCGGGCGTTCCGTGCTGGGCATATTCCATCCGGATGACCGGAAAGCCGTGCAACAGCAACTTTCCGATTGTCTGAAAAACGGGCCCGGTGAGACCCGGGAATGGGAATTCCGGAAAATACGGAAGGATGGCCAGGTGATCCGCGTCCGGGAAGTGGCGCAGCCCTTCCCCGATGAAGCCGGCCGTATGCGCGTACACGTGATCTGCGAGGACATTACCCTCAAGAAACAGGCGCAGGATAGCCGCCGCCAGGCCGATCGGGTGGAAGCGCTGGGTCTGCTCGCCGGAGGCATCGCCCACGATCTGAACAATATACTCGGCCCCGTTGTCGGATATCCGGATATCCTGCTCAAGACCCTCCAAGCGGACAATCCCATGGCGGAGGACCTGATGCTGATCCGGGATTCCGCGCTGCGGGCCACCCGCGTGATTCAAAACCTGTTGACCCTGTCTCAACGCGGGTCCGCCGAAAAAGAACCCGTGGACCTCAACGAAGTCGTCTTGACCCACCTGGCATCCGCCGCCTTTGAAGAACTGAAAAGACGGAAACCGGACCTGACGGTCGAGCCCCAACTGGCCGGCCATCTTCCCGCGGTCTGTGCCGCCCCTTCATCACTGCAACAGGTAATCGCCAACCTCATGGAAAACGCTTTTGAATCCGCATCCCCTCCCAAGGGCGTGATCTCCCTGCGCACCGTCCTCGCCACTTTGAGCGAGAACCGGGCCGGCACGTGTGGGACCCTCGAAAAAGGCGAATATGTCACGCTGGCCCTCTCCTTCAAAGGAAACGGCAACGACGCCGTGTGTCGACATGATGTATTCCTTCCATTTAACAGCCCGGAAGAAACGGAACACAACGGCCTCGATCTCGGACGGGCTGTTGTGTTCGGCGTCATGAAAGAGGTGGGCGGTGCGATCGATATCAGCACCCATCCCGACCGGGGTTCCCGTGTCGTTCTCTACTTCCCCGCGGTAAAAGAACGTACGGAACGACCGCGCGCGCCTGAGAGGGCTCGCTCTGCCGCGGACACGCGGAAAGTGCTCGTGGTGGACGATCAAACCGAACAGCGCTTGCTGGCCCGTCGCCTCCTGGAAGACTGCGGATACCGCGTACAATGCGCGGGAACACCGAAAGAAGCTCTCCAACACGCGCGGACCTTTAAACCCGACCTGCTTGTGCTGGACATGCTGCTGGGAACCGACGGGGACGGATTGGACCTGTACCGGAAGATTGCCGACACGCTACCCGGAATCCGCTGTTTGATTGTAAGCGGATACGCCGAATCCCAGCGCGTAAGAACCCTCCAGCAATTGAGTTCGGGCGTCTATCTGCAAAAACCCTATACGGCCGACAAACTCGCCCGCACCGTTGAGCAAACACTTAACGCGCCGGCCACGGGAACATAATTCCAAACCCGGAGAAACCGGGGATTCCCGCACCGGATACGGAATTGCGCCCCCGGACCCGCCTTCCAACCCCGTACACACGGAAAAGATATTGGCCTTTGAGCTTGCTCGCACGCATGATATACATACGTTGGTGCCATGGTACATCCCGCTCTATCGCAAACCCAGCAGCAACGCCTGCAAACGGTGCTGGCGCCCCAGTTGCGTCAATCCCTGGAATTGCTGCAGGTGCCGATCATGGAATTGCGGACCCTGGTCCAGCAGGCCCTGGAACAGAACCCGACCCTCGAGGAAAAACTGCCCGCAAATGAACAGATCGAGGTCGAACCCGGATCGGGCGAAGCCGACGATATCAACGAAACGGACCTGGACGAGGAATTTGCCGCCCTGGCCCAACTGGACGACGAATGGCGCGAATATTTTCAGCAAAACAAAATCATCCATAACGATCCGCGGGACGAGGAGGCCAAACAACGCTATCTCCTGAATTCCATCTCCCGGCCCGAGTCCCTGCAGGAACACCTCGTGCACCAGCTTGCGTTAAGCCATCTCTCCGACGAAGACCGGCGGATCGGCGAAGTGCTTATCGGCAACATCAACGACGACGGCTACCTGTCCATTACCCTTGAAGAACTCGCGGAAACCACCGGAAGCGACCTCGGCCGCCTTGAACGCATCCTCGACGTCATACGCGATTTTGACCCGATCGGCGTTGGATCCCGGGACCTGAAGGAATGCCTGTTGCAACAGATAGACCGGCTCGGCATGTCCAACGACCACGCCCGCCGGATCGTTCAGGATCACCTCGAAGACCTCGGCGCCCACAAATACGACCGGATCGCCCGCGCGCTCGATATTCCCCACGAGGAACTGCGCAAAACCGTCAATGCCATCGCCACACTCGAACCCAAACCCGGACGGCGGTTCAGTTCCGAACCGAACGCCTATGTCGTGCCCGAAATAGAGGTGCAGAAAACAAACGACCATTTTTCGGTCTTTCCAAACGACGAACAAATCCCGCGCTTGCGCATCAGCAAACACTATCGACGACTCATGGAAGACCCGTCCACCCCGGCGGAAGTGAAAGAGTATATCCGGGAAAAAATTCGGTCGGGAACTTTTCTCATAAAAAGCATCGATCAACGAAAACATACGATTCGAAACATCGCCCATGAGATCCTGCGCGCGCAACAGGACTTCTTTGAAAAGGGAATCGAACACCTGAAACCACTCACCATGGGCGAAATCGCCAGGACGCTGGGCATCCACGAAACCACGGTCAGCCGGGCCATCGCCCATAAATACATGCAGACGCCGCAAGGCCTTTTTGAGTTGAAATATTTTTTCACGCCCGGATTTAAAAACACCGACGGAAATGAAGTGTCCAATAAAGCCATCAAGGACGCCATCGCCCGCCTCGTGGACCACGAAGACCCCTCCGCCCCTTTGTCCGACCAGGCCATCGCCGACCGACTCAAGAAAGAAGGCTATAACGTCGCGCGCCGAACCATCGCCAAGTACCGGGAAGAACTCCACATCCTCCCCTCCCATTTGCGCAAAACTCTCGCGAAGTAAGGACTCTTCCAATCATTGGACCCTTCCGGAATTCCCGCTTCCAACCCTTGGACACACATCGGCCGGCCCTGAAATATCGGCCGTAAAGACTATCGTAAAACGGTTTACATCGTGTATAGTATACAGGTTGTATCGTGAAGCCGGGATGCATGGCATGATGCGTAACCGTTTATTTTTCAGTGCGTTGTGGGCGCTCTTCTTGTACCTGTCCCCCGTTTTCCCGGGTACGGACATGGCGTGGTCCGCCCGGCCGGGGATGGGTTCTATCCCGTATGCGGACGAAAACGGAACCGGCGTCACTTTCCGTGTATGGGCTCCGAACGCATCCAGCGTCGCCGTACGCGGTGATTTCAACGGATGGGGACAGACCCCGCTGTTTGACGAAGGAAACGGATTGTGGGCCCGCGACATCCCCGCCGCGCGCGCCGGACAGGAATACCAGTACTTCATCAACGGTCAACTCTGGCGTCGCGATCCCCGCGCCCGACAGGTAACCGGTTCGACCGGAAACTCTATCATCTATGATCCGGACGCGTTCGACTGGAACGGCACCTCCATCCCCGAACCATGGCGTAACGACCTGGTCCTCTACCAGATGCACGTCGGAACATTCGGGGGACAACTCCCGCCCAGCACGTTTGACCGGGCGGTGGAACGACTCGATCATGTCCGCGACCTCGGGATCAACGCCATCCTGTTGATGCCGGTGAACGAATTCCCGGGCCAGCACAGCTGGGGCTATAACCCCACCGACCTGTTTGCCATTGCAACGGACTACGGAGGGCCCCGGGCCTTGAAACGCTTTGTCCGCGCCGCGCACGAACACGGTATCGCGGTCTTCATGGACGTAGTCCACAATCACTACGGCCCCACGGACCTGGATATTTGGCGGTTCGACGGCTGGTACGAAAACAACCTCGGCGGAATCTATTTTTACAACGACGAACGCGCCCATACGCCGTGGGGTTCCACGCGGCCCGATTACGGACGCCCGGAAGTCCGTGCATTCATTCGCGACCAGATGTTCATGTGGGTCGAAGAATATCGCATCGGGGGATTCCGCTGGGATTCGGTGTACCACACGATCCATTCCGACTGGGGTCACAATCAAGAAGGCGAACACATGCTGCGCGATATCAATTGGGAACTTATGCAGGAGTATCCGCATGTAATCCGCGGATCGGAAGATCACGCCTTCGATTACAGCATGAACTTCGAGAACCAGTGGGATGTGGCTTATCGATGGGATCTCCGCGACACGGTCGTGACCGGATCGGATAGCGACCGGAACATGTACACAATCAAAAACCTTTTGGACGGCTGGCCGGGTCATCACCGCGTGGTCTTCTCCGAGGCGCACGACTACATCGCCGCATCGCACGGCCGCAGTCGGATCCCCACGGAAATCCATGGCGAAGAACCCGAAAGCATTTATTCGCGCAAACGGTCGCTGCTCGCCGCCGGGATCATCATGACCACTCCCGGCATTCCCATGATCTTCCAAGGCCAGGAAATGCTGGAGACCCAGGCATTTCATGACGACACGCCGTTGCGCTGGGACCGGGCGAACACGTTTTCCGGCATGGTCCAGGCGTACACCGATCTGATCCACACGCGCCGCAACCGACGCGGCGGGGCGCAGGGACTGAAGGGAACCGGGATCAACGTGCATCATGTCAACAACGACGATAAGGTGATCGCCTATATCCGATGGGATGCCGGGGGACAAGCCGATGACGTGGTCGTCGTGGCCAACTTCGCCAATACGACATGGACAAACAACGACTATAATATTGCGTTCCCTTCCGCGGGCACCTGGCACAGTCATTTCAACAGCGACTTGACCCTATACCAGGAGGATTTCGACAATATCGGACCCGCGCAGGTCGAGGCCACGGGAAATCCGCCCTCCGCCAACGTCAATATGGGCCGGTACAGCATCCAGATCTTTTCAAAGTCCCCGCCGACGGGGGTCGGCCTCGTGACCTTCGATCCGCCCGCACCGGCCGGATGTATCCCCGTCGAAATCACGTTCGATCCGGTCGACGGTCCCCTGCAGGACGCGACCAACGTGGTGCTGTTCGTGGGACATAACAACTGGCAGGACGCCGCCGATGTGCCCATGACCAATCAGAACGGCACGTGGGCCACGACGGTTGAAGTCGAGGAGGGAACCTACGAGTTAAATATGGCCTTTCATGACGGCGCTGAAGAGGATCCCGTATGGGACGCCAATGAGGGTCGGGACTGGCGCCTGGAGATCAGCGGATGCGCGGAACTGCCGGGCGTGGCCACGGCGGATCCCCCCCATCCGCACGGTTGTGTGCCGGTGGTGATTCAGTACCGGGAACGGGACGGAGAATTGGCGGGCGCCGAAAACCTGTACCTGCACCTCGGGCGAAACGGTTGGCAGCACCCTACTGATATATCCATGACCAATACGGCGAACGGCGAATGGAGCGTCACCTACACAATCCCGCAGGGCACCTGGCAATTGGATTTCGTGTTTCATGACGGTGAAGATAACTGGGACAACAACGACTGGAACGATTGGCACGTGTATGTTACCGGTTGTGTAGCGTCCGACCGGGCGGGGATCTCCATCACCCATCCGGGATCGGACATGTACGTTCCCTATACCCAGGATGTCTTCACCGTTCATGGCCGGGCCTCCCGGATGGACGGGCTTCTGCACTGGGAGAACACGAAGACGGGTGAATCCGACGCGATCCCCGTCCTCACGAACTGGGTGGTCGAAACCATTTCGATCGATCTGGGCGCGAACCTGTTCCGCATTACCGGCACCAACACCACGGACAATCCGAACGCGGGCGCCCGCGACAGCGCAACCAACGCCGTGTACGTGAATGCGGGCAACTGGACCTCCGGCCAAAACGGCGGACAGGGCTGGGGCGAAGGGTGGGAACTGAACACCAGCGGAAGTGCCGGCCACTTCCTGGCTTCCGGCGAACACAACCAGAACACCCTCCCGCAGGCCTGGGGCCTCTGGGCCAACAGCGGAGGCTTGAGCGAGGCCGTGCGACCGTTCGCGGATCGCCTTCACGTCGGCGATGTTTTTTCCGCCCGCCTTGAGAATAACTGGATTTTCGGGGGAAGTGATACCGAGCCCGCCGGATCCGTGGGCATCGGCCTGCGGAATCGCTTCGGTCAACATCTGTTTGAGTTCCTGTTCGTCGGAGGCGGAACCAATTATCTCGTCAACGACGCGGAAACGGGACGCGACACGGGTCTATCGTGGACCACGAACGGACTGGACCTGACGTTTGAATTGACCTCGTCCACGGAATACCGTTTCACGGCAAACAATACGGAAATAACCGGCACGCTCGCCACGACTTCCGAGGCGCTGGTGCGGGAATTTCGCGTATGGAACTACAGCGCCGGACATGGGTCCAATTACAACGTATATGTGTCGGACATGGCCATCGACGGCGATCCGCTGGAGAGCCGGGAACATTCCGCTTCACGAAACATCATCCGCCGTTACGGCCCGCACTTCACGTTCGGGACCATGGATAAACCCGGAGAGTTCAGGGTCCACTTCCCGGCAACGGAGATCGGCCAGATGTACGAAGTGTATTTCAATACCAACCTGGTCGACGGCGACTGGGAGCCTTTCGGATACGACGCACACGGCGACGGTTTTCCGCTGCAGATCATCCTCACCAATGACCAGGAATACCTCTTTTTCCGCACCGGCGTCCGTCCGGTTCAGTAGATTGGCAGCCGGCGTATCGGACCACATCGATGTCCCTTTCCAGAGTCCTCGCGCGCAAGCGCGCTTTTTACATGGAATACGGCTGCGCAAACCCTATTCACGTCCCATACCGCGATCGCGGTATTCATCCGGCTTCTCATCGGACACAACCTGTGTTAGGGTCCCCCCATGAACAACGCGGGAATCATGGTGTTCTGGATCCTGGCCGCCTATCTCCTCGGCTCGGTGCCTGTGGGGTTTCTTTTGGCACGCGCAAAAGGAATCGATATCCGGACGGTCGGTAGTGGAAACATCGGGGCCACCAATGTGTTTCGCTCGGTCGGAAAGCCATGGGGCATCGCGACCTTCATGGCGGACGCGCTCAAGGGTTTTGTTCCGGTCTTCTTTTTTCCAGGGCTGGCCGGGGAACTTCCGCCGGAAACCGGCGTGCTGTTCGCCCTGCTCTGCGGCGTGGCCGCGATCGCCGGTCATAACTGGCCGGTCTGGCTGAGGTTCCGCGGAGGTAAAGGCGTGGCCACCAGCGCCGGCGTGCTCCTCGGCGTCGCACCCGCCGCGGTCGGCGTCGGGCTCCTGACCTGGATCGTGCTTATGATCACCACCCGGTACGTGTCGATTTCGTCCATCGGAACGGCCCTGGCGGTTCCCGCGTTCGGGTGGTGGATGTACCGGGATGAGGGTTGGCTCCTGCCCGTGGTGCTCACCCTGCTCGGTCTGCTGCTGATTGTACGGCACAGGAGCAATATCGTCCGGCTTCTGAACGGCAGTGAAAACCAGTTCGATCTCCGGAACAAGAAAGAGGAGACCGGCACATGAAGCACATCGCAATCCTCGGCGACGGCGGCTGGGGCACGGCCCTGGCGCTGGTCCTGCATCGCAACGGCCACGCGGTCCGCATCTGGGGGCCTTTCGCCGATTACATTGAACAGGTCCGTGCCGGGGGCGAAAACACAAAGTTTCTTCCCGGCATATCCCTGCCTCCCGAAATCGAGTGGACCGCGGACCGTGAAACCGCCGTGGCCGATGCCGACGGTGTGGTGTTTGCCGTGCCCTCTCACTTCTACGCGGATGTCGTCACATCGTTCAAAAGCCTGATCCCCTCAAACAGCCGGCTGTTGAGCGTGGCCAAAGGTTTGGACAAGAATACACACCGGCGCATGACCGAAACCGCGGAACGTATCGTCGGACGCGGCCCCGTCTCCGCGCTGTCGGGTCCCAGTCACGCCGAGGAAGTCGCCCGCGGGGTGCCGACCGCCGTGGTCCTGGCGAGTACGGAGCATCGTTGCGCAGAAGAATGGCAGACCATTTTTTCCGATGAGCTTTTCCGCGTGTACACATCGGACGACGTCGTCGGGGTGGAACTCGGCGGAGCGATGAAGAACGTGATGGCCCTGGCGGCGGGCGTCAGCGACGGGATCGGGTTCGGCGATAACACCAAGGCCGCCCTGATTACGCGGGGCCTGGCGGAAATCGCCCGACTCGGCGCCGCCCTCGGCGCACATCCCGAGACCTTCAGCGGATTGAGCGGCATGGGCGACCTGATTGTCACCTGTACCAGCCGGTTGAGCCGAAACCGGGGCGTGGGCGAACGGCTGGGACGGGGCGAAAAGATTGATGACATCATGAAGAGCATGGAGCAGGTAGCCGAAGGCGTGTGGACCTGCGCGAACGCCCGCGCCATGGCCGCCGACGCGGGTGTGGAAGTGCCGATTACCGAGGAAGTGTACGCCGTCGTTCACGAAGGCAAAAACCCGCACCGCGCCGTGGAAACCCTGCTTGCCCGAGACCCGAGGCCGGAACGGGAGTGATTGAATCGATACAGAGCCGTTCGACGCCGGGCGCCGGCATGGCTGAAATAATTCAATATCCAGAAACCAACAAGGAATATCCAATGTCCAAGGGAGCGAAAGTGAAAGGGACCGGTCATGCCGAGCGCTTCGCGTCGGGACTCCGCTCGGGATGACTTGCGGATGGATCACGCCGGCATTGTGCTGGCCGCGGGCGCTTCACGCCGAATGGGTACACCCAAGGCGTTGCTGCCGGCGCCCGACGGGCCGCTTGCCCGGCACCAGGCGCAATGGCTGGAAGCGTGCGGATGCGAAAACGTGGTGATCGTGCTCGGAAGCGAAGCGGAACGCTTGGCCGCGGAACTCCATTGGCCTCGCCTCGCTTTCAACCGGGATTGGAAGCGCAAGGGCCGATTCTCGTCCGTACAGGCCGGTTTGCGCACCCTGCCGGAATGCGACGGCCATGTTATCATTCCCGTCGATACCGCCGGAATCCGGACGGACACGCTGACCGCCGTGTTGAAAGCCGCCGAAACCGAAAACGCGCCGGCCGTGCGCCCGATGTATCGGGGTCAGCCCGGCTATCTGTTGTGGATCTCCGCCGAAACCGCGCGACGCCTCCTGGATTTGGAAGCGGACGAAGAGGTGCGTCTGGATCACATGTTGGCCCCCCTGGAAACAAGGATCGAGATCGATGACCCCGCCCTCCTCCACAATCCCAACACGCCCCAGGAATGGGAGGCGGTGAGAAGAACGCTGGGGTGGTGAATCGTCTCCCGGCTCAGCAGGAGCTTCGCCCTCCATCATGGATGGCAAGGCCGTTGAGAAATCTGGAGGGCGAAGCTCCTGCTGAGCCGGAAATTACCAAACGGATGTTCTGTCAGCCTGCTTCCTTTCCCGTCTTCCTACATAAAGAGACGTGGAGGGGTCTTTTGTAGGAAGCGCGCTTGCGCGCGAAGCAACAGGAAGGAACCCGGGACGAAACATCCAGAGCATGCTCATTCTTCTGTTTCCAGAACTACTCGCCGGCGTGGCGCGGCCTATCCCGACCGCGCAGCCAGCTCTTCCAGAAACAAACGGACCAGCCGCCCGCTCACCCATTTCCGGTATTCCGCCGTGGACCGGATGTCGCCGATCGGCTTGACCGCATCGGCTACCCGCTGTTCCGCTTCCTTCAACGTTTCGTCATGGATCGGTTGGCCGACGATCCATTGCTCAACATCATACAACCGGACCGCCGTCGGCGCGATACTGCCCAGGGCCACCTTGAAACAGGATACGACGCCGTCTTTCATGCGGCCCCGGCTGCTGCCCATGACCTTGGAAATGGCCTGCGCCTTGCGGGCGCCCAGCTTGCGCCAGCTTTCATAATGACCTTCCGGCAGGCGCGGCAGACGGAATCGCACGATTAACTCGTCGGGTTGCCGATCGATTTCCCGGTATCCCTTCCAGAATTCGGTCAGCTTCACTTCCCGCTCGCCCCGCACACCGGCCAGCGTCACGGTGCCGTCGGTGATCAACAGAGACGGCGCCAGGTCGCCCGCCGGGCTCGCATTGGCGACACTGCCCGCGAGGGTCCCCATGATCTGGATCTGGAACCCGCCGATCGTTGCCGCCGCCTCGGCCAGCGAAGGCACGGCACGGCGAACCGCCGACGATTGACGTAATTCCATGTGCGTCACCGATCCGCCGATGACCACCTCGTTATCCGCCTCGCTGATTTCCCGAAGCTCCGGGATGCTCTTGACGTTGATGACCCGTTCGGGCATCGGCAGTGCGCCCGATTCCCATTGCACCATCAGGTCCGTGCCGCCCGCCAAGGGGACGCCCCGGGTCTTTTCGTCCGCCATCAGCTCCAATGCCTCCTGCAGCGTCTTTGGAAAGGTGCAGTCGATGTCTTCAAAGGTTTTCAATGTGGATACGGGACTCATGTCGGTTTCTCATTGCCCATTGTGTCATCGCCTGTATCAAGCATCATCCTCTTCTGGAGGGACGCGCTTTTACCCCGCAACTGCGGGGCCCGCGCGTCCCGGGTCACGCGGAAGCGTGACCCTCCAACATCCATCCGCCGGTGTCCTTCCCTCTTCTGGAGGGACGCGCTTTCGCGCGTCCGGGTCACGCAGAAGCGTGACCCTCCATCATAAAAAATCCCATCACGACCCGGTATTCCCCGCCCGGCGTTCCGCGGCCGTCTGGATGGCCTCGACTATTTTTTCGTACCCCGTGCATCGGCAGATGTTGCCGGCATGCGATTCACGAATCAGACCGGCATCAGGATGCGCATGCTGTTCGAGCAGCGCGTACGAGGAGACGATCATGCCGGGAATACAGAACCCGCACTGCGCGGCGCCCTTCTCGATGTAGGCCTGCTGCAGGATGCGGCCCGTCTCCGTCTTTTCCAGCCCCTCGACCGTGACGATCTCGGCCTGATCCTCCACCTGGCCCGCCGCCATCAGACACGCGAGCACGGGTTGCCCGTTCACGATCACCGTGCATGCGCCGCATTCGCCCTCCCCGCATCCTTCCTTCGTGCCTTTCAGTCCCAGGTCCTCGCGCAACACATCGAGCAAACGGCGCACGGGGGCGAACTCCGCCTCTCGCGGTTCCCCGTTGACGATCCATGATCTCGTGATCTTGTTCATGTCCTCTTCCCGGTTGTCTTGTCAAAGCCCGTCATATCCATAGGGGAAAAGAGCCGCTCGGATCAAGCCGTGATGCCTTTTCCCCGGCGTTGAATGAACGCGCCTTTGTCCAACCCGGCGCGCACCGGATTCAATTCGATATACTTGCGGTAACGATCCAAACAACTTTTCGTCTTCACGACGTGATCCAGGTGATTCTCCAGCCAGACACTTCCGCGCCGGATGGACGGCCGGTTCATCAATCTACTGGAAACCGTTTTCCACGTGAACAGGAGTTCTTCCAAATCCATATCCTGTCGCGGCTTTACCAGCATGTGCGCGTGATTCGGCATGATCACATAGGCATCCAGATAGAAATGCTCCCCGTCAAAATGATGCATGGCGCGCTCCAAGATGGTGGCATTCTGCCCATCGGCTAACAGACACTGGCCGTGGCCCGCATCCAGCCATTTGTGAATCCGGCTCACAATGCGGCGCCGGTATTCACGATAAACCGCTTCCGTCCAGGGCGTCGGATGTGCTTTCATCCAGCGTTCGGCATATACCCCGAATTCCCCCAACACCTTACGGGGCAAGGCATCCCACAGGATGAACGTCACGAAATAGGTGCACCCTTTCCGCCTCCAGTGCGGAACTCCTTGGCGGTACATGCATACCGCGTCCTCTCCATCAAACGGCTCAAACGCATTATCCATAAAACGCAACCATTTCGTTAATCCTGTACGCCGGCCTCCGATCCGCATCAAACCCGGCTCACTCCGAACAACGCCGCCTTCTACGCCGTCCCGGTTCGCAGCAACGGACCGGAGGCGCCGCGCGTCATCGCCGCGAACAACGTCTCCGGCGTAATCGGCAATTCGCGCATCCGGACACCCGTCGCCTGTTCCACCGCGTTCGCAATCGCGGGGCCCAGGCCGTTCATAGGGATTTCGCCCACGCCTTTCGCGCCCGGAACGGCAAACTCGTACGGAAATTCCACAAAATCCAGGTCGAATTCAGGAATATCGAGCGTGGTCGGAATCACGTAGGTTTGCATCCGGCTCGCGTCGAACAAGCCGTCCTTGATCTCGATTTTCTCCATGACCGCGTATCCCAGCGCCTGGACCAAACCGCCTTCCAACTGGCCCTTGGCCAATACGGGATTGAGTACCTTGCCGATATCATATACGCCCGTCACTTTGAGCACGTTCACTTCGAGCGTCCGCGGATCGACTTCCACTTCCGCCACATTGCATCCCCACGAATACGACGGATACGCGTCGCCCACGAAATTCTTCTGATCCCATTGGAGGTAATCCGGAAGCCGGAATTGATCATAGACGCGCAGGGGCCCCCGGTGTTGGAAATGATGCGTCGCCGCTTCCTCAAAGGTCATGGCGACCTTCTCATCGGCCGTCAGGAATTGCCCATCCACCAGTTGCACGGCCTGTCCGCCCGTGAATTCCCGCGTCACATATTCCTCGAGTTGCTTCTTCATCTTTTGTGCCGCGCCATAGACCGTGCTGCCGACCACCATGGCGGTACGCGATGCCACGGTCGGCCCGCTATTGGGCACGTACTTCGTATCCGGATACGGATTCCGTACGCGGTTGAGATCGATGCACAATCCGTCGGCCGCCACCTGCGGCAGGATGGTGAACGTGCCCTGTCCCATTTCCGTGGAACTCGCCCGCACCAGCACGACGGGCCACCCGTCTTCGCCCGGCTCCAAATCCAGCGCCACCTTGGCCTTGAAACGCGCTTCGCCGTCGCCGGTAAATCCCGCCCCATGCGCGAAGAATGACATCCCGATCCCGTACCACTTCCCGTCGGAGACACGACCGTGACTGCACCGCGACAGCTTCTCCACGAAACCGGACCGTTCCACCGTCTGCGTCAGAACCGCCGGCGAGCCGACGCTATGCCGCAATACCCCGCCGGTCGGCGTAACATCGCCTTCCCGAAGCGCGTTGCGCAACCGGAACTCGTGCGGCGTCATGCCGCAGGCTTTGGCCAGGTCGTCGACGTGCGATTCCAGACCCCAGACCGCCTGGGGCGCGCCGAACCCGCGGAACGCGCCGCTGGGAAACGTGTTGGTCCGGAACACATACCCGTCCACCCACACATGATCGCACCGGTATCCCATCGCCGCGTGCAGAATGCCGCGATACATCACCACCGGGCTCAACGTCGTGTAGGCGCCGCCGTCCAGCACGTATTCCACACACAGGGCGCGAATCGTGCCGTCCTTGTCCAGTCCCGTGCGGTATCTCGACCAGACCGGATGCCGTTTCGTGGAATACAGGATGTCCTGGTGGCGGTCATAAATAATCTTCACCGGCCGTTTCGCTTTCAGGGCCAGCAACGCGCAGTATCCCGCCAGCAATGTGGGGAATTCCTCCTTGCCGCCGAACGCGCCGCCCACGGCCGATTGTTTCACGCGGATCTTTTCGGGCGGAAGATCCAACGTCACACACAGTTCGGGGTTGATGAAGTACGGGCATTGCATGCTTCCGTGAATAAAAACGGAGCCGTCCTTTTCCGGGACGGCCACCATGCCCTGCGGTTCGATGTAGAGTTGTTCCTGGTGACCCGCCCGGTACTCGCCCTCGACGACGAGTTCGGCTTCTTCCAGGGCCCGTTCGGCATCGCCCTTGCGGATCGTCTGCGCGCACAGTTCATGCAATTCGGACGGGTCACGCTTGTAGCGGTCGATCATTTCACCGAGGGTCAACAAGGGGGGAAGCTCCTCGATGTCGGCCCGGACATGCGCGGCGGCTTCGCGGGCCTGTTTCCGGGTGGGCGCCGCCACCAAGGCGATCGGTTCGCCCCGGTACTGAATTTCGTCGTGCGCGATAAAGGGCATGTCACGCCCCATCATGTCCACGATGTTTTCGCCCGGTATGTCGTCGGGCGTAACGACCACGATGCGGCTCCAATCATAATCCGGATCCAGGGTCAGGGCCCGTAGCCGGCCATGGGATACCGGGGACCGGACGATGTATCCGTACCAGGCATCCGGCACCTGTAGATCGTCCGCATATTCGGCCAGGCCGCGCACCTTTTCATCCGCGTCCAGACGGGCCACGCCCTGACCAACGCGGGGGATGCGTTTCGAAGCCTTCGCTTTCGTGGACATATACCACTCCTTGAAAACAGTTAATCATATCGGACAATCCGCGCCAAATCAAGCGGGCATCGCACGAACCCGTATCGGTCACGGAATGAAATGGGCTCTACATAAACGCATAGCCCAATGCGGTAATGTCGCGCTCATACAATTGGGCAATCCGGTCCATCTGCCGGCGGTTGAGCATTGTATGCACTTTATCCTGCGCTCCGGTCGGCGGTGGACCGGCCCGCCCAATTTTTCGGTCCTCGCCGCCGGGATGATCCGGAAATATCCGTTGCAGGACAAAGGCCAGATCCTTGTCGAGCGACTCGACTTTCCCGATAAAATCGAAGTCGGCTTCCGGAATTAACAGCATGGCGGTCTGCGGCGCCCAATGCACATTCGCGTACAGTCCTTCCGCCGCCAGGAAATCAAGAAAGCGATCCAGCGAAGGAGGGGATGTAGCATCCTTGCCGGGTTCTAAAAGCGCACGGTAACGGCGCCGATGCGCGTAGCCCTTGCGGACGATCTTGTCCAGGTAGGCCGACAGCAGGCGCGCGTAGGGATTACGGACAAAGGTGAACTTAAACCATTCGTTCCGGAAGGCGGCCATCAGGCCGGCCGGCAAGGCATGGGGCTTCATGAATGCGCGCTTGGCCTCACGCCCGGCGCCGGGACCAATGACGCCGGAACAGGTGACCAGGGTTTGAACAATCGTTGAATTGGCGCATTTGGGAATCCGGTTATAGAAGAAGCCGTATTGACAATCGACCGCGCCATGCCGGTCGGCCGCCTGGATGTGGACCGGACGGTCATAGGGATACTGCCGGTAAAACGGCCGGTAGCTCCAAAGCCGGCGCAAGGCCTGATCGTGCACATGCGTCCATCCCCGATTTCTCGCTTGCTGCACAGTACCCGTCTCTGTCCCTGGATTATGGATTATTGTTCGTCCCGATTCGACTCGACGTGCCGTCATTCCCGCCCGGTATTCCACAACCGGAAATCGTCCGCATCGCCCCCGCATATCCGGACCTGCGGAAGCGCCTCTTGCGCAGGGACACGGTAGCGGAAGCAACGGGAAGACGTCAAGGCGAACGCCCGGACGGGAGTTCCACCGATAACCGGGAGGATACGGCGAAGCACTCATTACGGCTCTCAACGCTCTTGCACCGATCCGCGACAAGTGGCATAGTGCGCGCCATGATTCGAAATCGTGTGAGTCCGCATCGCTGGATCCTCAACGCTGTTGCACCGTGCGTTATGCTCGTCCTGGTCTTCGCCTCCGCCTGCGCCACGCGCAAACCGGCCGAACCCAAACCGCTGCCGCCGGAACAAGCCCAGGCCTTCTTCCGGGGCGCGCGGGATCCCCGTCAATTCTGGCTGACCGTGTACGAATCCGACGCCGGGCCGGTAGTCACGGGCGGAAATCGCCTGCACGCGGAACGTTTCGCCCACATGCCCTTTGTTTCATCGCGCTCGTCCACGTTGCCGCTCCTTGAAATCCGGGGACGCCACCCCACGGAGTATGCCGCCCTCCTGGATACCAGTTCGCGCGGAAGTTGGGTTGATTTCGATACCGCGCGCGCGGTGCGGGCCACACCGATCGCCCCGCCCCTTATCACGAAACACGCCGAGCATGTGGCCGATCCGAATATCGGCTGTCTATCGGTCATATCCACCATTCGTCTTGAAAACCTGCGCGTGGAATCGGCGCTTTTTTATGTGCGCATGGTGGACGGCCCGCTGGGACCGCTCCTTCGAAACGTCCCGACGGACCGGAAAAAAGAACGGAAACGCGCGCCCGCTCCGCTTGAGGCGTCTTTTGTGCTGGGCTGCGACTGGATCAAATCGTTCGCCTTCGTGCAGATCGACTATCCAAACCGGAGCGTGGCCTTCTCCTCCACGAGATCGTACACGCCCTCGGAAGACCACGTGATCGCGGTGCTTCCACTGCGCGAAAAGAACGGCATCTTCGCGTTCCGGGGCACCATCGATACCGAGCCCGTGATCTTCCTGCTGGACAGCGTGGGCGATTACGAACTCGCCATGGCCCGGCCCGCGGACCCCCGCGCACGGCGCGTGACGGTCGGCGACCTGGTTTTCCGAAACACGGACGTCGTTCCGCTTGACGAACATCATCTTGGCCTTCCCGACCATCCGCGGATCGGAAGAAAACTGCTCGAGCACTACCGCGTCACCTTCGACCGTTCACAACGCTTGGTCTTCTTTGAACGACCGAAATAACGCCATGCACGGAAACGGGCATGACACGCCGGCCCGCGGGACCGAGGGCAAACCTCGTTCATCTTACACCCCTTCGCTGGGTGTATACGGCACGGTTACCGTCCCGCCGGTCAGATCCGTTTGCGTGCTGGCTCGTTGCAGGATATCCGTCTGTAGGACTTCCGATGAAACCGGCGTTCTGCCGTCTATCAAATCAAAGGCCAGGCGGACGGCCACCCTTCCCATTTCGCGAACCGGGACACGAACCGTGGTCAATCCGAGATAACGGGCCGTTGGAATGTTGTCGAATCCGACCACGGCGACATCGGCCGGCACCCGGATACCTTGTTGCGTCAGCACTTCAAGCGCACCGATGGCCATTTCGTCGTTTGCCGCGAAAATGCCGTCGAACGCCATCCGGCTCTGCAACACCTCACGAATGGCGAGCAAGCCGCCTTCCCGTCTAAAGTCCCCGGGAATTTCACGAACGGCCTCATAGGCTATGCCGGCCTCTTCGAGGGCCGTGCGAAACCCCCGGCTGCGCTCCTCCGCATCGTAATTACCGGCGGGCCCGCGCAGATGAATCAGGTTTCTCCGCCCCTGTGCAATCAGCAGTTGGGTTCCCTGCCAGGCTCCGCCCCGGTCGTCAAAGGTAACACTGGGAATAGGGGTCACGGGCGTGCGCCGGCCCACGCACACCAACGGCATATGCTGTTCCGCCATCCGCGCCGCCTCCTCGTCGGAAATGGTCTCCGCCACGGCCAGCACGGCATCGACGCGACGATGCGTGATCAGTTTCTCCACCGTATCCGACGGCGGTCGCGTACCGCCGAAGAACACAATCAGCAAATGATATCCCCGTTGGCCGGCCACTTCGTCCATGCCGGCCAGGATTTCCGGGAAAAAGCCGCCGGTAATGTCCGGCAGGATGACGGCAAGCGTTTCCGTTGTGTTCTTCGTCAGGGACCGCGCAATGAAATTGGGGGCGTAATTCAATTCCCGGATAGCCCGGAGGACTTTTTCCCGGGTCTCGGCATTCACCAGGTGGCTTTCGTTGATCACGCGGGAAACCGTACTCCGCGAAACCCCGCAACGGCGCCCGACATCCTCGAGTGTTACCCCCATGATTCGAACCTCATACCGGAATGGTTTTGCATTGCAACCGATCCCAATCTATGTATGGTTTATACGTTTGTGTCAAGGGGGGACAAGCGCACGACGACAGGGTGTCGCACCTTCCGCCGGAACGTCACAACAGGCGGAATAGGGCGATTATAATGCAATATCCGGTTTAATCATGGAATGAACGTGAAAAAACAAACCAAAAAAGCTGCGTGTAAAATCGGCGACAACGCCTTGGTGATCAACGGAAAAGACACTTTTCTGTATTCCGGGGAGGTCCACTATTTCCGTATTCCCCGCAGGTACTGGGAAAAGCATCTGCGCGCGCTGGTCGACGCGGGGTGCAATGCCGTATCCACGTATGTGCCGTGGTCCTGGCACGAATTCGAGGAAGGACGCTTCGACCTCACCGGGGAAACCCATGCCGAACGTAATGTGGCGGAATTTGCCGATCTGGCATCGAAATACAACCTGTATGTCACGCTCAAGCCCGGCCCGTACGTAATGGCCGAAACGACCGATCAGGGCATACCCCGGTGGCTGACAAGCCGCTATCCGGACACACTCGCCCTGGATGAAGAAGGGAATCCCTGGGGTCCGGAATACATATCATTCACCAGTCGTCGTTTCCGGGATAAAGCCGCCGTCTGGCTGGACAAATTTGCGCGCGACGTGGTCGTACCCCGCCAGGACCGCCGCCGCGGTGCGGTCATCATGATGCAGTTATGCAACGAAATCGGCATGTTCCAATGGCTCGGCGCGCGGGGCGATTACTCACATTCCAACCTCGCGGCCTGGTGGATGTATCTGAAGCGGGAGTATCCGGATGTGGAATCCCTCGGGCGTCTGCTGGATCGCGAACTGCACAGCCATGACGAGGTGATGCCTCCGCATGCCCTGTGTGAATCGCGCCGCGATTTCGTGTTATACCGCCTCTTTCACGACTTCCACCGGTGGGTCTATGCGGACTACGTCAAATATAATGCCGACACACTGCGCCAGGCCGGTGTTCGCGTGCCGTTCTTCACAAATATCGGAGGATGGGTCTATGGGCGAGCCCATGAATTCCCCCTGAACGCCACGTTTCACCGGGAAACCGCCAAGGTCCAGCCGGATGTGCTGTACGGGCTCGATCACATCCCCGAATTCGTGTCGCCCCTGAACGCGCATGACGGAATCGTGGCCAACGAGATGGCCGCCGAACTCCAACGCCGCCGCGGCCCGCTCTACTCCGCCGAACTGCAGTGCGGCAGTCGCGAACACGGCGTGGAAACCTATCCCCCTGAACTCGGGCTTTTCTATCGGCATTGCATTATCCACGGCTTGACCGGAATGAATTTCTATATGTTCGCCCAGGGCCGAAACCCCAAAGGACGCGGCATAGACGGCCCGATGTTCTATTGGTACAACGCTGTGGATTACAAGGCCGTGCCCCAGCCAAGCTACCCGATGATTCGCGATCTCGGCGAGTGGCTCAACCACAACGGAAATTTCGTCCTGCGCACGCAACGCCCGGCCTCGCTCGGCGTGGCGTTCTACCCGCACCTGTACGAAACCGAGTTTCTGGTTCCCATCATCGGGAAAGGAACCAAGCTGAAGTCGAAGAAAATCGGTCTGGCCACGGACCCGGTAAATTTCCGGGACAAGGCCTATTTCGACGGCATCATCCGCATCTTGACCAAGAAGAGCGTGCCGTTCGACATGGCCGATCTGACCATGCGGTCCGTATCCGAACTACGGCAATATCCGTCCCTGGTGCTGCTCACAAACGAAATCATGGATGCCGAGACACAGAAGAAGCTGGTTCAATACGTCCGGCGCGGCGGGAACCTGATGGTCTTTCCCATGCTCCCCAAATACGACCGTGCATTCGCGCCGTGTTCCATCATGGCCGATGCGTTTGACGTCGAGATTGACGGGCTGGGCGTATCCAACCGGATCTACATGGACAAGCTTCGTGACATTCCGGTTCCCCAGCTGCCCCGGATCATGTCTGAAAAGAACGCCAAGGTGCTTGCCCGTGACGCCAACGGGAAGGTGGTGGGCATCGAGAAGACCATCGGAAAAGGACGGGTACGGTTTTTCGGCTTCCATGTCGCGTACACGATTGAGGAGCATCCCTCTCTTTGGAACGCGATGCTGGAACTGCCCGAAGCCTTGCGCAATGTCACCGCCGACAACGACAACCTTCACCTGGAAGCGCGATTCGCCGATGGGGAAGGGTTCCTGTTCGCCGGCAATTTCCATCGCATGCCCCGCACCGCGCGCGTTTCCGTTCGCAACCCGCGCGGCGGAGCCCCGCTGGACGTCGGTCCCATCACCCTGGACAGCCTGACGGGCCTGTTTCTTCCCATACAGACGCGCATCAGCCCGGAGGTCACATTGCTGTACGCACTCGGGGAATTACTGGACCGAACGGCCGTTCGCGGGAAAATCCGGCTGGGCCTGCGCGGCCCCGAAACAACGCAGGGTCGCCTCGCGCTCCGTTTACCCCAACGCGTAAACCGCGTCACGGTGGATGGGAAATCCGTTCCCTTCAAGCGGAAAGGCCGGACGGTGCTGGCGGAATATGCGCAGAACGGATGCCGGCAGGTGATCGAGATCGAATAGATCAGAAGAACTTCTCGAGCGTGACGGGCCGGTCCTCAAGAAACATGGCATCTTCGAAGGTTTCCTTCGACATCAGCACCACGTCGCGGCCGAGGTCGTGCGGCTTTGCCGCATGAGTATGCACGGAACGCAATCCGCCGAGATACCAGCGGGCATCCTCGACGAAAACCATGTCGCCTTCCTTCGCCTTCAACCGCTCCATGACGGCGGGCGAAGCCGAAACCTGCTTGAACGGCAGGCGTTCATCGAATTCAACGGGAAGGTGCCGCGCCTTCTTCCCGACTTCGTGGTTGGGCGTTCCCCCCTTGAACCGCGCCATGCCCTCGTTGATCGTATCCACGGTAAGACCGGTAATATCTTTCTTCTTGTGCAGGGATTCCACCATGAAGGTGGCCAGCATGTCCGTGGCTTTAAGCGGGACCGCCCGGATACCGCGCGCCAACCCGTGGATGATCGGCGGGTAGACCCGGCTGAGAGAGAAATGGGTCCCCGCGACACCGGCCACTCCCGTGATCAACATGCCGTAAAGCGCCGGCATATAGATATTCAACAGCGGATTGATCGCGCCGCCGATCCGGGCATCCTCCCAGCCCGTGCCCACGGGATAAAATTCCGCGTCCACCCCGATCACCAACCAGACCAGCGGCCGCATGACATACGGCGCCGCCGTCGTCAGATAGGTGAACAACACGCCGACCCCCAGGGCCACAATGGCGCCTACCGCGTTGAATCTTCGCCAGAAACAGCCCAGGAACAACGTCGTCACCAGCGGCGGAACGATCAGCATGATCCCACGATAGTGCATCGCCATGATCGTGGCTTCCTGCTTTACAAACCACACCACCAGCGCCACCCCGATCAGCGTGGCGGTGACCGACGCCCAGCGCGCGGCTTTCAGGTAATGCCGGTCCGGCGTGTTGGGACGGAAGCGTTCCCGCATCGGCCGGTAGATGTCGTAGATGCTGACCGCCGCGGAGGCGTTGATCAGCGTGTCGATCGTGGACATCAGCGCCGCCGTCAATGCGGCGATAACAAACCCGAATACCCAGGGATTTTGACGCAGTATTTCCCAGGCCGCCACGACAAACGTGTGCGCGCTGTTTTCAATATGAATCGGATCCAACCCCTCGAGCGCACCACCGATACCCGCCTGCTTTTCGATGATCGACTTGGCTATCCAGCCGACCGCCCCCACGACCACCGCGGAAATGGGCAGGGTCACGAAGAAATTAAAGAAGGCCGCCTTGCGCCCTTCGTGAACACTTCGGCAGGCCAGGAACCGCATGATCCATCCCTGGTTCAGGAAGGTAAACATGATGCTGCCCGCCAGCGCTTCACCCCAGTACAGGCCCGCCGCATTGTAGCCGGGATCCTCCAACAAACGCACAAAGGGCAGGCGATGGTTCGGCGGCATCCACCCCCAGAACTCGCCGAACCCGCCCAGGGCCCACAGGCCCGCCACCAGGCAGATCGCCCCCGCCGTGTACAACATGACGCCCTGTAGGAGGTCCGTGAAAATCACCGCCGTCTGACCGCCGAACGTTACGTAGGTGCCCAACACCAGCGCCAGAATCGGAACCGAATAGAGGTGTGGAATGCCGAACAGGCCCTCAATGGCTACGCCGATGGTATAGAAACTCAATCCGATATAAAAAAACATGTAGGAGAGAAGAATAAAGACGGCCAGGTACCGCGCCACGCGGTTGAAACGTCTTTCGAAATACTGAGGAATGGACCGGATCCGGCCGAAGTAGATGATCGGCAGCCATCCGAACACAAAATACGCGACAAGAAACCAGTTGTTCAGGTACGGCATGGAACTGCTCATGCCGGTCTCGTATCCCTGCTGGGCGTATTTGATGTAACTGTGGGAACCGATCCCCGTCGCCACCATGCTCGCGGCTACCAACCACCAGGCAAATCGCTGACCGCTGAAAAAGAAATCATTGATGTTTCTGCTGAACCGGGCGAAATAGGATCCGAAACCCAGAATAATCGTGAAGTAAACAATCGCCACCCCGGCGATGACAAACACGGCCGGCCCCGGCAAGTTGATCCCAAACGCTACTACTTCTTCAGCAATTTCTTCCATCTTCCATTAATCCCCGTAAAACGGCAGATGCAACGCCGCCAGGATCCATAACGCGTGTACGGAAGCATAGGCGATGAATCCGAGAATCAGCCACTTGAACCAGAACGTGTCGCGGCCCCGGCCCAGTATACAGGACTTGTTCCGAAGCACGATGTAGACACCGGTGAAAAAGAATACGGCCCCAAAGCCGTATTTATAGAAATAGGAAGTCCACGGGCTTTCGACGCCAAAAAACGCGACAAGCAGGCGGGGATACGCATAGGTGAAAATCAGGATCAGCCCCGTCATCGTCCACACGATGTGCGCGCGGCTTTTTTCCACGACTTTTTCGGCGACAGAATGAGTTTCTTCCGACATGAATCGTAAAGAGTACAAAAGCCGGTGCGCTTCGTCAAGTCAACAGGGGTATATTTTGAGGCCGCGTCAGAAAAAGCCGTGAGGAAAGTCGCGGCTCGGCGGGAGCCTCGCCCTCCATCTCCACTTCACCCGCGTATTCCCGATACTGGAGGGCGAAGCTCCGGCTGAGCCGGATATGAAACAACACGCTCGACTTACCGCTTCTTCTTTTTCCTTTTCCCGGGCTTTCCGTGTGGCGCCTCCTTCACCGGGGCCGAAACGGATCCGCCCGGCGCGGCCGCCTGCGATTGGCCTTCCGCCTCCTTGCGCGCGGCAAGCCGTTTTCGATAAATCAACTGTTGCACAATCATCAACACGTTCTGCGTCGACCAGTACAGGGCCAGCCCCGAAGCGAAATTATACAGGATAAAGAGCATCATGACCGGCATGAATTTCATCATGGATCGCTGAACCTGCTGCTGGCGCGGATCCCCCTGGCTCGGCATGGGCGTCAGTTTCTGCTGCAGGAACATGGTCACCGCCATGAAGATCGGGAGAATGTTGAGCGAGTCCCATCCCAAGAGCGGAATGGTGAAACCGAATTCGATCAGCGATTCCGGTTCGCTCAAATCCCGGATCCATAGAAAACGCGCAAACCTCAGTTCAATCGCACTGCGCAGCACATAGAAGAGGCCGATAAAGACCGGAATCTGGACCAGCATCGGCATGCATCCGCCCAGCGGATTAATCTTGTGTTCCTTGTACAGGGACATCATCGCTTCCTGCTTCTTCCGGGGATCATCCTGGTACTTCTCGCTGATCTCCTTCATCAGCGGGGACAACTCCTGCATGCGGCGCATGCTCTCGGTACCCTTGTGCGTCAGCGGCCAGAACACGATGCGGATGATCAAGGTCAACAGCATGATGGCAAAGCCGTAGTTGTAGGGCGGAACATGCTCGGCCACAAAGTTCAGGGCATGCAGGAGCAATACGCTGATCGGGCGTAGCCACCCGAGTTCCATGACATCGGTCTGGTGATAACCCAGCTTTGCCAGTTCGTTGAACCGCTTGGGTCCGGTATAATAATCCATCCTGCGCTCAAAAACCTCGCCCGTATCCAGGCGTAATTCCGGGAAATGCAGTCCGGTCCAGATCCGGGCCGGATCATCCGTCTGCCCCACGCGCTCCACGTAGACGGTGTACGCTTCCGCGCCGTCATGCGGACGCAAAATCTGGGCGAAATACTTGTTCTTCGACGCGACCCAATCGACCGGTTCCTCCTCCACATCCCGGAGTATGGAAGCCGTGGTCCTTCCCAGCCGGCGGGGAATCTCCCGGCTGAGATGCCTGACCCGATCGCCAGCCGGCAGAATGTCCACGCCCACCGGGGACAACCCATACATGGATGTGGCATCCACCAGCGGCCGTATATCGCCCGTGATGACTTCATGCCGGCGAACCCGGACCGGGGCCGCCGCCGCATTCCGGATTTGGTCGACCACTTCAACGCGGTACCCTTCTGCCGGCAACCGTATTTCGCGCACCCACTCCACCCCGTACGTGGTGGTGCGAGTGAACCGAACCGCCCGCGCTTCTTCGATCACCGTCATGTCATACGGCGTCCGCGCATCCAATTCGTCCAGGTCAATCTCCAGGGCGGGCTGTTCATCGTACAACAGCACCACCGGACCGCTGTCCGGTTCCCGGGTTTCACGATAGCGCTTCAGGATTACCGACCGGACGGTCGCGCCATGCGACGACACCACGACCTCGGCGCGGTCACTGCGCAATACCGCCGTTTGTTCGGGGACATCGGGAAGGGCCTCTTCGGGCCGTTCGATCTCGGGCGGTTCCACCACGGGGTCCACAAACGGTTCGCGTGGATCCTCCGGCTCGCGCACCTCGTCCACTTCCACCCGCGCCGGCGGTTCGCGAACCGGTTCCTCCATGACTTCTTCCGGAACTTCGCGATCGGGGAAAAACAACGGTTTGATGATGTTCCGGTCTATCGGAGACCACAACAACCACAGGGCAAACAGGAATATGACAATGACGAGATCTCGGCGGTTCATCGTATCAGCCCCTTTCGGGAAAAGTATGGCGTGCCATTCCGGGCGAATCGCCCCCTCACCCCCGCAGGGGGATGCCGGTCAACACCATCCATCGTCACCGGCGAGGAATGGACGTAGTACATACCCACATCCTCTCCCCGATCGCCCCGAGCGCAGCCGAGGGGCGAGCGGGGAGAGGAAAGAGGTGAGGGGGGGACAACGAATGGTATATGATCTTCCTTCACCTTCGGCTTCTTCTCCGGCACGGGGTCCACGCCGCCGGGATGCCAGGGATGACACCGGCCCACGCGCCGAAGACCCAACCACGCGCCGCGGAACAGGCCGTGCCGCTCCAACGCTTCCATCGCATATTCAGAACACGACGGATAAAAACGGCATTGCCCTCCCAACAGGCCCGCCAGCGTCGCCTGGTATATGCGGATTAGAAATATGGCCACATGTTTCATGTTCTTCCGGAATCACCGACACGCGCGATGCTCCGCGGCTCGGCGGAAGCCTCGCCCTCCATCCCCGCCGCAACCGCGTATTCCCAGGCTGGAGGGCGAAGCTCCTGCTGAGCCGGAAAATCACCCGCCGGCCGTACGGGTTATTCCTCTCCCTCCCGCAACAAACCCGCGCGTCCGGCCAGGTTCAGCAATTCGTTCAACACGTCCTCGTGTCCGGCGTCCCGTATCGCCCGGCGCGCCACCAGAACCACGTCCACCGGGCCCCTCAACCGATACCGTACCTGGCGATAGGCCTCGCGCAACCGCCGGCGCGCCTTTACACGGTGCGTGGCGCCCCCCACCTTTCGGCTGGCCACCACACCCAGGCGGAGCGTAGCGCCTTCGCCCTCACGCACCCACAAGACCATGTACCGCCCCACCCAGCGACGACCCTGCTCATACGCCTCCCGGAAATGAACCGAGCGGACCAGACGCCGTGCGCGGGATAATCGCTGGTCGGGAATTCCCCCGGAATCGACCGGTTTCGCACCGGACATCCCGAAAGCCGATCCGGATGATGCCGTCATGTGCCGTCCTCGCTTGTGGTTTGCGGTACATCGGCCGTTCCGAATGCAAGCGCAACATTAAACCGAAAGCTTGGCGCGGCCCTTCTGCCGCCTGCGCGATAAAACTTTGCGCCCGTCGGCCGAGGACATTCGCTTGCGAAATCCGTGCTTACGCTGCCTCTTCTTCTTTGAAGGCTGATATGTTCTCTTTGTCATAAATACTGAATCCCCGAGAAAAGAGCGACACGCTAACAGCTTTCCCTCTGCTGTCAAACTTTATCCGGCCGCGCGGCGGAACCCACTTTCTTGACCATAATCGAGTCCACCAGGCTCTGCCGGTCCCGAAACACCGGCATGCGCCGTGTTTTCCACATCTTTCGGCGGGCCAGCGCCGTCAACCGGTATCCCCGGGTGAAAAACAACAGCCAATCCAGTTTCGACGCCGCCACATAGAAAGGATAGGTGATGGACCGGAACCGGTAAAGCTTTTCAAGCCGGTCGATTTCACGGGTGGGGTCGTGCGATTCGTCCTCCGCGCCCCGGGCCAGCCCCATCGCCCCGGCCAGCAATCGCACCAGCGTTTCCACGCCTTCGACCAGGAACCGGGAGTACGTCCTCGCCTCCTGAACGTCGAAGCCGTCCTTGAGAATATCGAACAGCCCCCCCTCGGTGTACCCGCGGCGGAACCGGCCCGGCTCCTCCACGTCCACGCCCAGCAGGCGACGGAAAGGCCGCCACACCGTGAACCGCTTCAGATGGTCCACATCGATCAGCAACAATCCGCCCGCTTTCAGAATGCGATGGCACTCCGCGACAAAGGCATAATCCTCTTCCACCCGTTCCAGGCGGTTGAGCACAACCACCACATCGAAAGATCCGTCCTTATAGGGGAAAGCCTCTTCGTGCTCAATGCGCTCGCCCGGGCCGATATCCGCAAACGTCCACTCGCCCCCCAACGCACACAGACGGTCCGTCGCGACACCTTCCGGGTCTCCGATGCACAAACACACCTGGTCCGGAGTCCGCCCCAACAGGGCCATGACCTGTTCGAGCCGATGCTTCAGCATGAACGCCTTGTCAAACAAACGCGCGTTTAAATCTTCTTTGATCGTTTCCATAAGTCCGGATTCACATCCCCTGATTTATGATCTTCCAATCCTTGGAAGAGTCGGCTATATATAATTCCAATCCTTGGAAGAATGATAAAGAAGAATATAACGATAACATTCGAAGACGGCCGGACGGCAAGCATTCCGTCCAATACCACCATCGAACAGCTTCTGGAGCGGGAACACCCCCCCACGGGGACCCGGCTGGAAATCGTCGGCGCCTTGGTCAATAACGACGTCGTGTCCCTGACCTACCCCCTGGAAGTGGATAGCGAGGTAAAGCTCCTGACCCTGGCCGAGCCGCACGGGTGGCATATCTACCGGCGCTCGGTGAGTTTCCTGCTTGCAAAAGCGGTGCGTGAATTATACCCGGCGGCCCGCTTCTCCATCGAACACTCGCTCGGAACCGGATTCTATTGCAACTTCGAGCTGGACGACCAAGCCGGCATTACGGAAGAACAGATCGCCGCCCTTGACGCGCGCATGCGCGATCTGGTCGAACGCAATGTCCGCATCGAACGCCGGAAAATCGCGTTCGCGGACGCCGTCAAACAATTCGAGAGCGAAGGTCAGATCGACAAATACAACCTCTTGCGATTCCGGAATCCGCCCAAGATCGTCATCTATGAATGCGACGGCTTTTCCGATCTGGCGCACGGGCCGATCGCCTGCCAGACCGGCGTGCTCAAGTATTTCAAGCTGATTTCCTATCCGCCGGGATTTGTCATCCAGTTCCCGGAACGCGACAACGCGCCGGAACTGGCGCCCTTCGAGCGGCAACCGCACCTGTTCCAGATCTTCCGCGAACATAAGGAATGGGGCCGGATTCTCGGCGTGCAGACCGTCGGCCAACTCAACACCTTCATCGTGGGCGGGGAAATCGAAGGGTTCATCAAGATCGCCGAGGCCTTTCATGAGAAGAAAATCGCCCAGGTGGCCGACGTCATCGCGTCGCGCAAGTCGGAGGTGAAATGTATCCTCATTGCCGGGCCCTCATCGTCCGGGAAAACAACCTTTTCCAAACGGTTGGCCGTTCAACTGCGCGTAAACGGCCTGCAACCGGTCACCATTTCGATGGACGATTATTTCGTGGATCGCGATCGTTCGCCGCGCGACGAGAACGGGCAACCCGATTTCGAGCATATCGAGACCATCGATCTCAAGCTCTTCAACGAACATCTCCGCGCCCTGAACAACGGGGATGAGGTGAAACTGCCGAAATTCGATTTTGCCAGCGGCACGCGCACCTACAAGGGGCATACCCTGAAGCTCGACGAGGATCAGTTGCTCATCATCGAGGGCATCCACGGCCTCAACCCGCGCCTGACCGAGGGTCTGCCCGCGCACGAAAAGTTCAAGATTTACATCAGCGCGTTGACCCAGTTGAACCTCGACTACAACAACCGGATCTCCACCACGGACAATCGGCTGATCCGGCGCATGGTGCGCGATCATCAGTTCCGCGGAAATTCCGCGCTGGCCACCCTGCGGATGTGGCCCAGCGTGCGGAGCGGGGAGAAGAAATGGATTTTCCCGTTCCAGCAGGAAGCCGACATCGCCTTCAACAGCGCGCTCGACTATGAACTTGCCGCGCTCAAGACGCTGGTGGAACCGCTCCTGTTCGAGGTGAAACCCTATCACGCGCAATACGCGGAAGCGCGCCGCCTGCTCGATTTCCTAAAGAGCTTTCTCACCATCCCGGTGGATCTCATTCCCGCCACCTCCATCCTCCGCGAATTTGCAGGGAACAGCAGCTTCCGGTATTGATATTCGCCCTCAGACATCGGCACCTGTCTCTCTATCTCCCTATTTCCCAGCCAGTCATTGGTACCTGTCCCTCCGGATCAGAAGGGATATATCCTTGCGATTCAAAGAGTCATTGGTACCTGTCCCTCCGGATCATGTCCCTCCGGATCAGAAGGGATATATCCTTGCGATTCAAAGATTTATGCCCCTATTGACCCCTTTGTATTTTTTGGATTTTTTTACTAAACACCTTCTTGCAATTTCGGTATGTTTGTGTAATCGTTTACATGTATCAAAAGAAATGCCGCTCTTTTTTTTGTTAGCTTTGTAAACGATTGCACTTAGGGCGACGAAGAAAACGAGGGCGCATTACTGTGAAGGCTGTTCCATATAAGGGGATAAGGGGAAAACACCAACGACGAATACGGTTATTTGCATTCGTTCGCGCTGGACATGCCTTCCTGGTCTCTTTTCTTTTTATCTTCGCTTATACCTTTTCCGCGCATGGTTCTACGAATTCGGCAACCGTTGAAATTTCCAATGTTCCGGATACGGCCGAGGCCAATGACCGGGTCACGATGGTGTATGCCGCTGACGCGGTCTTTGTCGTGCCGGATGATGTCATTCATGTAACCGTCGAAGCATGGGGCGCAGGCGGAGGAGGCGGAAAGCATGCGACAACCTGCCGGGCCGTGTGCACGTGCGGACAATGCCACACACCTCCTAACCGCGTCGCGGGCGGCGGAGGCGGCGGCGGCGGATACGCACGTGGAACAGTTTCCGTGATCCCCGGTGAAGAGATCGTGATCACGGTCGGCACGGGCGGCAACGCCGGTGAAGCCGGAGGCGATTCCTGGTTCGGAAGTCCCGACCTGGTCAAGGCGGCAGGCGGAGAAGGCGGCGGCGCCGGTCCCCATGGCGGTGCGGGCGGTCACACCAACCTTGGAAATGAAGCCGTCTTCGCCGGCGGTTCCGGCGGATCAGGAGGACATACGGGACCGCAAGGCAATCGCACCGGTGGCGGAGGCGGAGGATCCGCGTTCCCCGCCGCACCGGGACAGGACGGAATGGACGGCGGCAATAATGCCGGCGGCGAAGGCGGGGACGGGCCGGGCTCCGGGGGTCATGGCAGGAAGGGCGGACAGGACGGACGGACGGGCGTAACGCCCGGCGGCGGAGGAGGCGGCGGCGGACAAAATGGGATCGGCGGCCCGGGCGCCGACGGGCGCGTGATCATTTCCTATACGCCGCTTCCAATGTTCGCCAACGTCTCGGCGGTACCGGGACCCAATCAGCACACAGAAATTGAATTGACCTGGGATTCCCCCCTGCAAGCAGCCGGCCTTGATCGGGATGGCCGTTCTTCCCCGGATACTTTCGCCGTCTATTACACCCGCGAAGATCGCGATCCGGATTCCGATGACTCCTTTGTACGGGCCTCCGCCGAACGCACGCATGAACGGGATGCCCAAATGTATCGCGCGGTCCTCTCCAACTTCGTGCACGGCGCCACATATCGATTGGCCTTGGCGAGCCTGGATGACGACGGAAACCCCGGCCCGCTTTCCCCCTCCGCCTCGGTGACCCTGCCCGAAGTTCGTATGCTCCAGGGCATGGCCCAAAACGGCCGTGTGAAAATTTCCTGGGACGCCCTGCCCGATCATGCATACGACCTGATCGTGGCGGAGGCCGACGACTTTTCTTCGGATCTGAACCATCACTGGACACTCGCGGCATCCGGAGTCACGAACCGGTTTGTCTGCACCGATCCCGTCCCAGGCGACACGCTCCGATTTTACCGTGTGGCCCCGGCCGGCGCCTGGACGCCCGATCGTCCCGCCCGATCCGCGACCCGGGATGTGTATGTGGCCCGATCCATACGGCTGTATCCGGGCCAAAACTGGATCCAGTTTCCCGGCATCCCGGACGATCCCACAGTCGCCTCAATTTTCGGCGTCAACACCCTGCCCGCCGGGGCAACACCGGCGCGCAGCGTGAACATCTACTGGTACAAACGGGCCGCCGGACCACTGTCCTTGAATAAGGCCGTCTGGCTCACCGACGGATTCCCCACAAATACATGGTTCACGCTGGCCGATTTCCGTCCGGTCAACGACATGATTGTGTCCATGGAGGACGCCGCGGTGATCCGGGCTCCCAGCCAGGCCGAACCCGGGTCGCTCCGCTTTGTCTTCGTGGGCCGCGTTCCCACAAACTCTTTTTCGCAAACGATCGCGGGCGGCTCGACTTCCTCATCGCACGACGGCCGGAGCCTGGTCCAATACCAACTGCCGCGCCGGATGCATCCGGGCGAATTGAACCTGCTCGAATCCGGATTTGAGGGCGGCGCCGACATGTCGCTTTCCGATTTGATCTTGACCAGTAACCAGGGAACCACGGCCGGCTACATGAAGCTGTGGTTCAACACTGCGGAACAGACCTGGTATGAAGGCGATCGCGCCCTGCCGGCCGACGCCAAACCCCTGTTGCCGGATCGGGGCATGATGATTGTTCGCCGCTCCGGCAGACCCGACCATACCTGGACGCGCCCGGTCCCCTATCCGGCGCCTACACGCGACATGAATCCATGAACACACATCGCCATACAAGAATGCCCGTTGCGAGGCGACACGCCGGTTCAAGAATCCGTGTGAAGGCGGGGCTTCTCGGTACCGCTCTGGCGGCATGCTTCTTTTGTTCGACGATTCCGTCCCACGCGGAAAAGTGGGTCACAATCGCCGCCGAAAACCCCATCCGAAATGAAATCGGCGAGCTTTTGCCCGGCACCTATCATTCGCCTCCGGAAGAACGCGCGCTGGTTCATATATTGAGGGCCGACAACGGGATATTCCCGCCGATGCCGGACGGATCGCCCCACCCGGAGAATCCCATCCTGGAAGACGGGATCACGGGAATCGGGAACAGGACATCCCCTATCATTTATGAGGACACCGGCTATTTTGAAGTCCTGATCACCAACAACATACCGGAAGACGGAACGCTATTATTTGTCCGGGCATATCACAAGCCAACCACCGAAGAATCCCTGTTCTACGGAGACTCACAGATCATAACAATCGAATATGAGGATGACATGCTTTCTCTGTACGAATTCTTCGCGGATATCCCCGCCACGGATCAGATTGTAGATTCAGAACGCGACACCGACAACGACGGGTTGCCGGACTGGTGGGAATGGCTGTACTTCAGAAACATCACCAACGCGGTCCCGGACGAGGACTACGACGGAAGCGGCATGACCAACTGGCAGGAATACAAGGCCGGCACCAATCCCACCGATTCCCGATCCTTCCTCGGCATCACACATGTGGAAGTGCAAGACAACGGCGATGTGCGGGTAGAGTGGCTTTCAGTCCCGGGACGCCGTTACCGGGTCCGGTTCCGCGACAGCGGGTTGACGGAACAAGGCGGCTTCCGGGATGTGACCAAAGACATCACCGCCGAGGACGCCCTCACGGCCGCCATCATCCCCGAATCGGAGGTCATGAACGTCCAACGCGGCTATTTCCGCGTCCGCGTCTTCCCGGCGGAATGAGAAGAGTTGTCTCGGGGTTTTTCGCGATTGGGTGATGGGCTGTTGGACGGATGGAGGTGAGGAAGATCTTAGTCCCACTCTTCATCGCACACGCAATCCCCACCCTTCGTCGGATACACTTAAATCCGGCACGGGAAATCGCCCGGCGGGGGCGCCGGGCCTCCATTATGAGAAGACGGCGCGGGGGATTCATAGTGGCGGCCCTCTTTCTTGTCCGTGTACATCCCTGCCGGTCACCATGCGCTTCGCTTAGGTGACCGGCGTGTTGCTCTTTCTTCTCTTTGCGCCTCTGCAATCTCCGCGCCTTTGCGTTCTCTTCTTCCGCGCGCTTCCTGTCCGTCCCGCAGGTGGGGGATCCGTGGCTCTCTTTTCGTGGACGAGAAGAGATGGAGTGTGGACCCTACCCAATAACCGATTCCCAATAACCTTCCCCAATATCTTCGTGACGGCGGGCGGGCTCATGGACTACCCTGATTTCATGGACGCATCCGAAAAATGGACGGTGACCCGGATCCGGAATCGAAAGGGCAAGGGGAAAATCGTTTCCCTGACCGCGTACGACTATGCCACGGCGCGCCTGGTGGACGAGGCGGGCATTCACCTGATTATCGTCGGCGATTCGCTGGGCATGACGGTGCTGGGCTATGAATCGACGATCCCGGTGACGATGGACGACATGCGGCATCACACGGCAGCGGTGATGCGCGGCGTGAAACGCGCGCTGGTCGTGGCCGATATGCCGTTTCTGTCCTTCCAGGTATCCGTTGAACAGGCCGTGGACAACGCGGGACGGCTGATCAAGGAAGCCGGCGCCGACGCCGTGAAGATCGAGGGCGGCGCGTTCCGCGCGCCGGTGGTGCGCGCGCTTGTGGAAAACGGCATTCCGGTGATGGGGCATATTGGTTTGACCCCGCAAAGCGTGCGGGCCATGGGCGGATACAAGGTCCAGGGCCGGTCCGAGGAAGACGCGCAACGGCTGAAGGAGGATGCGGCGGCCCTGGAGGAAGCCGGCATTTTTTCACTGGTCCTGGAAGGAATCCCGGCCGGGCTTGCGGCCGGGATCACGTCCGCGATTTCCATTCCGACCATCGGCATCGGCGCCGGACCGGACTGCGACGGCCAGGTACTGGTGATCCACGACCTGCTCGGCATGTCCGGTGATTTCCAGCCGCGCTTCGTCAAGCGCTACGCGAACCTCGGCGATGACATGCGCCTGGCATTCGAAGCCTACCGCCGGGAAGTCGAAGACGGCACGTTCCCGGGCGAGGAACATTGTTATTGATCCGCATCCTTGTCGTAATCCTTGCCCCGGTCTTTGTCGGTGATTAAGATTAGGATTAAGATTACGATTAAGATATGGCATGACTATTTCAGAGACACAGGAAATCCTATCGAAGAGCGTAGCCGATACGCACGCACTGGCCGGGCGTATCGCAGCGGTCCTTGGGCCGGGCGCGGTACTGGCATTGCACGGCGAGCTGGGCTCGGGCAAGACCTGCTTTGTGCAGGGACTCGCCCGGGCGCTGGGCGTGACGCAGGCGGTGCAAAGTCCGACCTATACGCTGGTCAATGAATATGCCGGATCCTTGCCGCTGTATCACATCGATCTGTACCGCATCCGCGACGAGCAGGACGCGCTGAACCTGGGCATTGATGAATATCTCTACGGCGGAGGGATCACGGCCATCGAGTGGGCGGAACGCGCGGCGAACATTCTGCCCGCCGCCGCATGGCATATCCGGTTCCGCCCGGGACAAAATGAAAACGAACGCCTGATCGCCTTCAAACCGGGAAAGACGACATGAAGATTCTGGCCATTGAATTGTCCTCCCGGAGACGCGGTGTGGCGTGGTTGGACGGCGACGACGTTCAACTCGACGTTTCCTGGGAGGCCATGACGATGCCGAAGGGGCGTCGGGAGGCGTTGTTCGACCGATTGGCCGAACTGCTGCAAAAAGCCGGCGCTTCGATCGAAGAGGTCGATCTCTTTTCGGTCGGGCGGGGGCCGGGTGCTTATTCCGGAATGCGTGTGGCCCTGGCGGCGGCACAGGGCCTTGCATTGCCGGATTCGAAACCCGTGCATGCCGTAAGCAGCGGCGCGGCACTGGCCTTTGATGTGTCGTCTGAAATGGAGGGCCCCGTGGCCGTGGTGGGCGATGCGCGTCGCGACACATTATGGATCGGCGTGTTTGAACGGGATGCGAAAGAAATTAAGCAAACCCTTGACTGGCAATTGACCGCGGCGGATGACGTCGCGGGCCTGGTTCCTGAAGACGCCGTGATCGTTTCCCCGGATTGGGAGCGACTGAAGGAAAAGATAGTTTCCTCCCCGTTGCGCTCCCGGCGCCGGATAGAAGACAGCCGGTATCCATCCGCCTGTACGGTCGGCCGATTGGCCGGCATTCGCCGGGCCAACAACCAGCCGTCCGAACCTCTGACCCCTCTCTACCTGCATCCAGCGGTCTTTGTTCCGCCCTCCCCTTCCCATGGTTGATTTGGGCCGGTAGGGCGGGGCCGCCGGACCCGCCGGAGCACGGAACGTGCCTGGCCGGATCGATAGTCCCCGACCCCGTTATCCTCTTTGCGCCTTTGCCTGCTTCGCGCGTTTGCGTTCTCTTCTATCAGGCTCATCACGAATTCCGGCGCGTGCAGCGCCCGCGCCCTACCCCGCCCATGGCTTTTTCCCTGTCTTCGGGAGGGTCCGCGGCCCCGCGGACCGTGGAGGACTCTGTGGGTCGGTATAACGGGGCCGCCGGATTAGGGCGCCTATGATCTCTTTCCCTCTTCGCGCCTTATCTTCCTTTTGCGCCTTTGCGTTCTCTTCTATCAGGCTCATCACGAATTCCCGGCGCGTGCATCCAAACACGGAGCCGTCCTTGACGGGGGCCATATTATGAACGTATCGTAAGGGCTAGGACCGTAAACATTGAGGCCCGGCCATGGCGGATCATCCGGGACAGAGGTAGAAAAGTGATATCCGAGACCGGATTGAAAAAGAAACGAGCGTCTTCCTATCTGTACGCGGGAAATGCGTCATTTATTGAAACCCTCTATGAGCAATACCTGTCGGACCCTGAAGCCGTTGATCCTTCCTGGCGCCGATATTTTAAACAGGTCGAAAGCATGGAACGCGGGCGAAGCCGCGATATTGCGCATACGCCCATTCAACAGGTTTTTGCGGAAATGGCGCGGAAGGCCCCCGCACGAAGAACCGCTTCGGTCACGCAGCCGGCCATGCGTCCCGATCTGGCCGAGAAACAGGCCGCGGTTCTGCGGCTGATTCAGGCGTATCGCCGTATCGGCCATCTACGCGCCCATGTGGATCCGATCCGGTTGCGGGATATGCCGGCGGTCCCCGAACTTGACCTGTACTTTCACGGATTGAGCGACGCGGACCGGGACACCGTGTTCAGCGCGGGCGACACGGAAGGGCCGCCCATGCGGACGCTCGCCGAAATCGTGCAGGCACTGAAGGAAACCTATACCGGACATATCGGCGTCGAATACCTGCACATCACCGACATTCAACAGAAACGCTGGATTGAACGTCGCCTGGAGCGGTCCCGTTCGCGTCCCTCGTATGATTCCGAAAAAAAGATCCGTCTCCTTCGGGGACTCACGGCGGCCGAAGGGCTCGAGCGGCATTTGCACGTTACGTATACGGGACAGAAACGTTTCTCCCTGGAAGGCGCAGAAGGATTCATTCCCTTCCTCGACACCCTGATCGGGCAGGCCGGAAAACGGTCCCTGCGCGAAATTGCCCTCGGCATGGCGCATCGGGGCCGCTTGAATGTCCTGATCAACATCATGGGGAAGATGCCCCGTGAATTGTTCACCAAATTCGAGGGGGGCGGCGAACAGGTCGGGGTGGACGTCACGGCCGGCGACGTGAAATACCATGAGGGGTATTCGGCCGGACTGCAGGTCGGCTCCGACGAAATGCATGTGGCGCTGGCGTTCAATCCTTCACACCTGGAGATTGTCGATCCGGTGGTCAGCGGGTCGGTGCGCGCCCGCCAGGATCGCCGCGGCGATACGGGCAAAGAAGAGGCCGTGGCCGTGCTGATTCATGGCGACGCCGCCATCACGGGGCAAGGCGTGGTGTACGAGACGTTCACCCTGGTGCACACGCGCGGCTACAATATCGGCGGCACGATTCATATCGTGCTGAACAACCGGATCGGGTTCACGTTGAGTAATCCCCGGGATTATCGTTCCACGCAGTATTGCACGGATATCGGCAAGGTGGTGCAGGCGCCCATTTTCCATGTCAACGGGGATGATCCCGAGGCACTGGCCTTCGTGGCGGAGCTGGCGGTGGATTTCCGAACCACGTTCAACCGGGATGTGTTGATCGATCTGATTTGTTTTCGGCGGCACGGGCACAACGAAGCGGATGAACCCTCGGCCACGCAACCCATGATGTACCGAAAGATCCATGAACATCCCGGCGCGCGGAGCCTGTACGCAAGGCGGTTGATCGAGGAAGGGGTGCTCGCTTCCGAAGACGAGGCCGAAGCAATGGCCTCGGAATACCGGAACGACCTGGAGTCGAACCGCTGGGTCGCGCTCTATTCGGGGGCGCGACGGCGTGACCCGTATCTAAGTGACTGGTCTCCTTTCCTGGACAGGAAATGGACCGACCCGGCGGACACGGCGATTCTTATGAAGGATATCCGGCGCCTCGGCGTTCCCCTCACGAAATGGCCGAAAGATTTCGAGCCGCATCCCCGGGTGGCCCGGGTCATGGAGGACCGGCGCGCCATGTACAACGGCAAACAACCGATGGATTGGGGCGCGGCCGAGGTACTGGCTTATGCCACCCTGCTGGATGCGGGTCATCCGGTGCGGCTGGCGGGCCAGGACACGGCGCGGGGTACGTTTTTTCACCGTCACGCCGTATTGCATAACCAGCGGGACGGGGAAACCTACGCACCGCTCGATCATATCCGCGAGAACCAGGCGCCCTTTACGGTGATCGACACGATCGTATCGGAGGAGGCGGTGCTGGGCTTTGAATACGGTTACGCCACCTCCAGTCCGAATACCCTGACCATCTGGGAGGCGCAGTACGGCGACTTCGTGAACGGAGCCCAGGTGGTCATCGATCAGTTTTTGAGTTCTTCCGAACAGAAATGGGGCCTGCTGTGCGGGTTGGTGCTCATGCTGCCGCACGGCTGGGAGGGACAGGGCCCGGAACACACCTCGGCGCGTTTGGAACGCTTTCTGCAATTGTGCGTGAACGAGAACATGCAGGTGTGCCAGCCGACCACGCCCGCCCAGATGTTCCATCTCCTGCGCCGCGAACTTGTCCGGGCCTATCGCAAACCGCTCATCATCATGAGCCCGAAAAGCATGTTGCGGCGCAAGGCCTCGTTTTCCGCGCGCGAGGAACTGACCCAGGGCGGGTTCCGGGTGGTGATCGGCGAGACCGGAGGGGTGTCCCCGAAACAGGCAAAACGGGTGGTGCTGTGCAGCGGGAAAGTGTACTATGACATGCTGGAGGTTCGACAGGAACGGGGCATGGACGATGTCGCACTGGTGCGGATTGAGCAGTTGTATCCGTTCCCCGACGAACGATTGAAGGCCGAAATGAGCCGATACCCACGCGCGACGGAAGTGGTCTGGGCCCAGGAGGAACCCATGAACCAGGGCGCCTGGTACACGGTCCAGCATCCCGTTCGAGAATGCATGAATCCGGGCCAGTCGTTGTATTATGCCGGACGCCTGCCGAGCGTGGCGCCGTCGGGCGGACACTTTCGGCTGCATGTGGAGCGACAGCAACGTCTCATCCGGGCGGCGCTTAACCCGCTGGAGCGGGCACCGCATCCCATTCCGATAATGGGGCCGAAAGATGATGAGGCGCACGAAACAGGAAGGAAGAAATAATGGCGGTGAAAATCAACGCCCCGCAGTTTCCGGAATCCGTTGAAGAAGGAACCTTGATGACCTGGCATAAGGCCGAGGGCGAATCCGTTCGGCGCGATGAGAAGATTGCCGAGATTGAGACGGACAAGATCGTATTAGAGGTGGCGGCCCCGGACAGCGGAATGCTGACCGGCATTCGGAAGCGGGAGGGCGATGCCGTGAAAGCGGGCGAAGTTCTGGCAAGCCTGGAAGCCGGGAAGAAGGGCGGAGACAAACCGGATAAGAAGGCGGTGAGCGCCGAAACCAGGAAGGATTCCGGACCCGCGAACGAACCGGTGCGCGGGAAACCCGGAGACGACGCGACGGATGAAGTCGCGGCGGGACCGGCGGCGCGCAAGTTGCTTGAGGAGCACGGATTGAAAGCCTCGGACGTGATCGGTGCGGGACAGGCCGGAAGAATCACCCGGGAAGACGTTGTTCAATTCCTGGAGAAACGCAAGGCCGAGGATAAACGGCGAAAGAAAGCGGCGTCGAAATCCTCCGCGAAAGGGCGACCCGAAGAACGGGCGCCCATGACGCGCATCCGGGCCCGGATCGCCGATCGCCTGGTGGAGGCCCAGCAGACCGCGGCCATTCTGACCACGTTCAACGAGGTCAACATGGCGCCGGTTCGCGAGGCGCGTAACCGGCACCGCGAGGAATTCGAGAAGGAATACAAGGTCAAGCTTGGCTACATGTCCTTTTTCGTGAAGGCCTCCGCGGAAGCGCTCAAGCGCTTCCCGATCCTCAACGCCTCCGTGGACGGCCAGGACATCATCTATCACGGCTTCTACGATATCGGCATCGCGGTCAGCACGGATCGCGGGTTGGTGGTGCCCATTCTGCGGGACGCGGACCAGATGACGTTCGCGGAAATCGAACAGGCCATCCTGGATTATTCCACGCGCGCCGCCGAGGGACGGTTGACGATCGAGGAATTGACCGGCGGCACTTTTTCCATCACGAACGGCGGGGTGTTCGGATCGTTATGGTCCACGCCGATCTTGAATCCGCCGCAGAGCGCCATTCTCGGCATGCATACCATTCACGATCGTCCGGTGGCCGAGAACGGAAAGGTCGTGATCCGGCCCATGATGTATCTCGCGTTATCATACGATCACCGGATTGTAGACGGACGCGAGGCGGTACTCTTTCTGGCGCAGATCCGGGAACTGCTGGAAGATCCCGCGCGGTTATTGTTGCAGGTGTAGTTCAGACAAAGGGGGAAAGCCCCCTCTTCCCCTTCCTTTTGCACGGGGCTGTATCAAAACCTATTTGCGGCTCGGCGAGACGCCTTGCGTTACCATTCCCAAATCCATCGTGGGAAGGTAGGGCGCGGGCGCTGCACGCGCCGGACGTTGGGATGAGGCCGGAAAGAGAACGCAAAGGCGCGAAGGAAGAGCAAGGCGCAAAGGGGATATAGGGGTAAGAGGTGATGGTGG
>SLKG01000133.1 GCA_007134735.1 Kiritimatiellia bacterium | reverse complement strand
GGGCCATCGAGGTCGCGGGCGGCCGATGGGAACCGTACGCCCTGCGCGGCGATATCCATTTCGGCCTGAGCGAATACGAGAAGGCCCAGGCCGATTATCAAACCGTCCTGGATATCGATCCGGATAATGAAGTGATTCAGGAAAAAATCCGCCGTGTCCGGGAAGCCCTGGGGAAGCCTTTGGATGGTATGAAGTGAAGGCCGGGAGCAAAAAAAACCGGCGCGCGCGTACCGATGTACCGCCTGTTCAATCGGGACCTGCCGCCGTACGGGCGATGTTTGACCGGATTGCTCCCCGGTACGACATGCTCAATGGACTGCTTTCGTTCAGGCGGGCTACGGTGTGGCGAAGGAAGGTGGCCCGGTTCGTCCGCGACGATATCCCCATACGGGTCCTCGATCTGGCTACAGGGACGGGAGATCAGTTGATTGCCCTGGCCCGGCATCTGGGGAACATAACAGGCGGAATCGGGATCGACCGGTCGGACCGCATGCTGGATATCGGCCGGGATAAAATGCGATGTCACGGCTTGGAAAACCGTTTTGAGCTTCGCCGGGGCGATGCGACGGATATCCCGTTTGAGTCGGAATCGTTTGATGTGGTGACCATTTCTTTCGGTATTCGGAACGTGCATGACGCACACCGGACGCTGGCGGAGATGCATCGAATCCTCAAGCCGGGCGGCCGGGCGATGGTCCTGGAGTTTTCCCTGCCCGAATCCCGCAGCGTGCGCACGTTGTATCTCTTCTATTTCCGGACTATATTGCCGTGGATAGGAGGGTGGATATCCGGTGATCGGGAGGCGTACCGCTATCTAAATCAAACGGTGGAATCTTTTCCCTATGGAGGACAGTTTGTGGACCGGATGCGTCAGGCGGGATTCGAAGGCGTGGAGGCGAACCCGATGACGTTGGGTGTGGTCACCATCTACGTGGGTGATAAAGGGAGGGAAGGATAACAGTGAGGATATGTGGGGCGGTCATCGGATGATCAAATTAACTTTTCATTACAGGAGACGCTATGACCCAATCTGAAACACCAACCCGGAAACCGGCGAACCGCATCGTGGTCTGGCTTCTTGCCGCCCGCCCCGAATCCCTTGTTGTAACGGCGGGGGCCGTACTGATCGGGACGGCCATGGCGTGGCGAGATGGGGCGTTTCATGGTTGGTCCGCTCTGTCGGCGTTGTTCGGAGCTGTATTCATACAGGTGGGAACCAATTATTGGAACGACTATGCCGATTACCGGAAAGGCGCCGATACGGCCATATCCATGACCGCGCCTCGTCCTCTGGTATCCGGCCAGGTGTCGCCGCAAGGCGTAAAACGCGCCGCGTACATCGCCTTCAGCCTCGCGGCCTTGATATCCATCTATCTGGTCTGGCGGGGAGGTTGGCCCCTTGCCGTGATCATGGTGCTCGCCATTGCCTTTGGGTTTCTATACACCTCGGGACCGTATCCCATCGCCTATGTCGGCCTGGGGGAAGTCTTTGTGTTGGTCTGTTTTGGTCCGGTAGCGGTCGGCGGAACCTATTTTGTACAGGCACAGACGCTTCACCCCGCGGTTCTCGTCAGTGGGTTGGCTCCGGGTTTGATTGCCTGCGGCATTCTTGTTGTCAATAATCTGCGCGATATCCTACCCGACGCGGAGGCCGGAAAACGAACGCTGGCGGTCCGTTTCGGCGCGAAGTTCGCGAAAGCGGAATATGCCTTCTGTCTGACCGGAGCGGCGCTGATCCCCGTGGCGTTGCATGCCCTGCAACCGACCCTCCCCGCGTTGGCGCTCCCCCTGGTTATCCTGGTCGCGGTCGCGCCGGGCTTGCGCATTATCTATACGGGCCAGGAAGGATGGGCGCTCAATGAGGCGCTGGGGTATACGGCGCGTACGCTTCTTCTGTACAGCGTCCTGTTTGCCGTAATCTGGAACCTGGGCCGGATCTGGAACGGATAACGGAGTCCTTTCTTCCTCTCCGGCGGAAGCAACGGAAACGCGCGCGTGGGATAATGGAAAGCGCTTGCTATTTACGCGTAGGAGGAGTAAAGCCCCGCCTAAAGTAAGAAAGGGAGGAAGCCATGAACGACACACCGGAAGATCAACCGATGAAGTCCAAAGTCGCGCCCTGTGCCTGCATGATTGTTCTAGGACTGTTGGTCATTGTGTTTGCCTGGTGGAACATCCGATGGAGTCCCATAATCCTGACCCTTCTCGGAGCCGTGACCATGATCCGGGGACTGGTCAACCAATGCTGCTGCGCCGGCGACTGCCGTCGCTCGTCAGCGGAGTCCTAAAGGGGAAACCTCATGCCCATACCGGGCGACGATCCCGTCGGATCCCCGATAAACACGGGGATCCGACGTTGATCGAAAGGTGATGCCGGCCTGCGGCGGGCCGGACGGCTTACCAGGCGATGCCGGCACGGATGAAGAATCCCTCCAGTTCAACATCCCGCGAGAAGCGGGCAATACCGAGTTTGGCTTCGCTCTGGTCGATATCGAACTGGTAGCCCGCGCCCACGAAGACCGGCAGGTTGTTAAGGACGAGGTCGATACCGATCAAACCGATGATGGCGTCATCGACGCTCAGTTTGTCTTCGCCTTCCGTGATGACGAATCCCCCGCCGGCAAAATCCGCCCGTGCATAATACACGGAAAGATCGGCGTCCACTAAAACGTACCGGGCCCCGAGCTCCGCCATGAAGGATGCGAACGTTCCCAGGTCTCCGCGGAACAGCACCGATCCTCCGAGCGGAATGAAGTCCGCGGAACCACCGCCCAGCAGGCGCACCGTCCCCAGGCTTTTCTTGGTGGCGCCCCACTGTTGGTAGCCGGCCGCCGCGGCGAAACCGACATGGTCGCTTGTCCACATTATGAGCCGAGCCTCGATCCCGTAGGCATCATCCCATATCTCGTCGTCAGAGGGCAGTACATACACCCCGCCCAACGAGATGACCGGCTGTCCCATGGCCGTCGCCGAAAGCGCGTACGATCCCAACACGAGCAACCCGATCAGTATCCATTTATGACTATGCTTCATTGGTGACTCCTTAACCCTTTGCAACTCGTATTTCCGGCGGCCTGGGCACACACCCATTGAAACCAGCCTGAAGTAAACAAGGAAATGAACGACACCATACGGGTTGCCTACATGGAAAATTGCTTTGCCTGTAAATGGGGGGAAAGTCAAGCGCTATGGAATATCGGGGAAATGCAGGGCTCAAATCATATTCATCGTGCCTTTGGAAAAAGAGACATCGAGAGAAATCACCATGGCCCCCTGTTTCTTGTCCAGGTCGCCGGTAATTCGTTCAATGCCGCTGACGATCGCCTGCTCGCCGGCCGCGCTGATCAGGGTCATGATCGTATGACTCACATTGCGATCTTCACGCATGAATCCGAGAAAACTCGCGAACAACGGCATGAGGGACACGTACGCGCCCATGCCCTTCGCATCGAAAATAATGGAACCTTCTACGCCCTGATCGATCAGGTATTCGAGAATGTTCTGCAGGTCCTCCTCGTAAAACAGGATGATAAACAGCAGTTTCCTGGGGCCCTCGTCGGCGGCCGGGCCGCCGGATCCCGCGGATCCCGCCCGACCCAGTACTTCGCGAAGGACCTCAACCGTCCGGGTATGGAGAAGTTCGCGCTTCAGGTTGCCTTGTGTCAGCGCCAGGGAAATGCTGGCCAGTAGTTTCAAATGATCATTGGTGCGTTCTTCGGGAGCAAAGACGACGAAGAACAATTGAACTTTTCGATGGTCGAGCGCTTCAAAGTCAACGCCCTTCGGAGCCACAAGAACGAACACGACGAAGTCCTTGAGTCCGCGAATCCGCGCATGCGGGATGGCGATTGCGTTGCCCAGGCCGGTGGATACCGCCGATTCACGTTGCGCCAGTTTTTCGTATAGCGCGTCTTCGCCATATGACCGAAGTAGAGGGGACGAGGCGGCGATCGCCGCCATTTGCTTCAAGGCGTCCTCCTTGTTGCGCGCGGCGAAATCAACCCTCAACAGCTTGTCTTCTATTTTTGATGCAAAATTCATGGCTCCATTTCATTCCCCCTTACTACGGCATACCGGATGAATATTGGCGAGAGCAACTCGTTGATGAAAATGGACATTAACACGATATTGATGAGCATGTTCAGATTCGCATAGATGAACGGGCTTTCGCGCAGGGACTCCAGGGCCGGCGCCGTCTGGATCAATAGTACGAAACCGAGGGCAATGCCGCCTTTCGAAAACATGCACAGACCCAGGTGGCGTCGAACCGGAAGGGTCGTTTGGCTCAAGCGGCAACCGAGATATGTGGTGCCGTATTTGCCGAAGCCGCGCAGCAAAATATAGACCACCCCTGCAATAATGGCCGGCCCGCTGGTGAATACCCGCGGATTGATTTCCAGCCCGGCAATGACGAAGAAAAGAGCATAGATGGGCGGCGTAAAGGGTTCGATGGCTTGAAACAAGAGCTGGTTCCGATGCGAGAAATTAACAAGGGCCGTGCCCATGGCCATGTTGACCAGCAATGGGGAAAGATGGAGCGCGATGGCCGCGCCGGTAACGACAAATACATACCCGATAGTGATCAGCATGAGCTCATTGCGGTTGCCGCCTTGTCGCAGGATCATGGTCAGCGGAACCGCGCACACCACTCCGCCGGCAACGGAAAACACAATTTCCCGGACAGACTGCGCCAGGAGAACATACGAGCCGATGTCGCCGAGGATGTTGACCACCAGCGTAAACGCCAGGCCGAAAAGGACCACGGTTACCGCATCCGTCAAGGCGACCACCCCAAACAGGTAATCAATAAACCGTCCATGTGCGCGAAGGTGATGCACTTCCGCGACAATGATCGCCGGTGACGTGGCACAGGCAATGACCGCCAGCAGAATGGCGTATGGATGACCGATATGGATGGACGGAAGGAGCCTGTCCAGGAATAAACAGCCGGCCAGTACCAGTAAAAATGTTCCGATCAGTGAAACCGCCGTGATGGTGGCGATGTCCCGCCCGATGCGACGCAGCTTGCGGGCTGAGAATTCCACGCCGATGGTCAGCGCCAGGAAACCGATCGCCACCTCGGTAATCACGTGCAGGATTTCGTTCATTTCGAGGCTTACCACGCCGGTGGTATAGGGGCTGACCAACATGCCGGCAAAAATAAATCCGGTAATTTCGGGCAGGCGAATACGCAATGCCAGCTTTCCCACCCCGTATCCGACGAGGAGAAGCAATCCGAG
>SLKG01000030.1 GCA_007134735.1 Kiritimatiellia bacterium | reverse complement strand
GCAGACCGATTTGAGAATCGGCCTGGCATTGGGAGGAGGCGGCGCGAACGGCTTGGCGCATATCGTCGTGCTCGAAGCCTTTGACGAGCTGGGTCTGAAACCAGACCGCATTTCAGGAACCAGTATCGGCGCCATCATGGGCGCGCTGTATGCGTCGGGACAATCCGCAGAGGAAATTCGAGCGCTCGTGAACGAACTGGTTACGCGGGAAGCCGATACGTGGCGGGAGCTTTTGCAGGATCGTCGAATCCTGGGTTGGATTCGATTCCTCGATCCCGAATTCGGGGCGGGCGGCCTGGTCAGTGCAGAGAAGTTCATATCCTATCTGCAGGATGCCGTGGGAGCCGATACCTTCGAAGATTTGGAAATCCCTTTATGCATCGTAACCGCCGACCTGTGGACTCGGGAACAGGTCGTGTTCAATTCCGGCGAACTTTCCCCGGCGGTGCGAGCCAGCATGGCCATTCCGGGACTGTTTACACCGGTTCGCATAAATGACCGGATCCTGGTGGACGGCGGTGTCGTGAACCCGGTCCCGTACGACATCCTCCTCGACGACTGCGATCTCGTGGTGGCCGTAAACGTGATCGGACACAGCATCCCGGACGATCACCTTTCCTTTCTCGACGCGCTGTTCACCTCCATTCGCATCATGCAGTCCTCCATTCTCCGGGAGAAAATGAAGCGAGTTAAACCGGACATCTTCATCGACACACAAATCACCAGTGTGCGCACACTGGAATTCAGGAAGATCGATCAAATCTACGGGCAGGCACTCCCTTCCAAGGCCGATCTGAAGAAACAATTACGGGAACACCTTCAAACCGTCGAGTAGACCGCGTCCCGCCTCACGGACTAAGCGTCAAATCCACCCGCTCCCCCGGCATGACATTCATGGTTTCGGGGAGACTGACCAGCAGAAGCAGCGCTTTTTCCGGACGCATACCGGGCGGCAACATCAACTCCGGCAGCATTTCAAGCTGGGCCGACACGTGAAGCACCTCCCCGATTCCGACCCCCCCATCCCGCGTTCGCGCTTGAACCCGTACGGGCATACCAATTTCCGGGCGCACCCGGATGGGCTGACGCATATAGGCCACCACCCGGTCACTGGATTCGGCCATCACACTCATGATGGATTCGCCGGCCACCACATGTTCCCCTGCGCCTCGATTGAACATGCTCACCACGCCATCCGTGGGCGCGTACAACGTTACCGGCCCCAATTCCGCTTCGACCAACCGCAATCGTTGTTCGTGCACTTGAATGGCCGTGAGCAAAGGATCGCCGTCATCACGGGTTGGGATACGCAATTGTTCCAGTTGTTCCTCCAGCGATGCAACAATCCTGTCTCGGCCTTCAATCTCGGCTATCAGGGCGTCACGCTCCGCCTTGGCCTCTTCCACTTCCGAAATCGCGACCAACTCATCCCGATACAAACGCGTCATGCGCTGCAACTGGTTATGCGCCCGGATCCGGTGCGCTTCCGCCGTGGCCCGTTCGACCCGCTGGTTCATCCACTCCAACCGAAGCCTTTCATAATCCAAGTCCGCGCGCCGGCGTCCGACCAGGGGATCGAGGGTGAGCAGCAACAACTCCACCTCGGCGCGGATCACCGCCAGGTGCGACTCCAGAATCGCCGGGTCCGTGGTCATGAGAACCACCAGGGGCTCACCGCTTTGCACGCGCATATAGGGACGAACATACATTTGGGCAATTTTGCCCGCCTGTGGCGCGATCACTTCCGCCCGCGGCGCCTCAACTTCTCCGATCATTTCCACCGGCATGACAAAGCCCCGCCATAGATGGGTGATCACCGCCAAAAGAATGACGAATACAATCGGCGGCGCCAATCGCTGCCGGGCAATCCGTTTCCATTCGGACAGCGGCACAGGAATTTTCTTTTGCTTATTCCTCATGAATTATACCTCCGCCTCATCCTCGGCCTTGAGGCTTACCACTCTGGATACCCCCTCGGTGCGTTCCAGCTCCCTAACCAGATCTTCGCCCCGGCTCGGATCGCGAAGAAGCAGGCGGTAGGACAGATCTGTTCCCTTTTCAGCCGCCAATCGTTGACTGGCACACTGAACATACCGACCGTGTCGATACAATACATCGGTTGCCCGCGATAATTCATTCAGCGGCTCCGACCAGCGAAAATTAAGAATATAATCGTACCGGTGCCGAACTCCGAAATCCGTCCACCAGATAAACAGCATCATGCTCGTCGAAGCCACAACGGTCACAACCGCCAGGGTATATTTCTGGGTGCCCGCCGCCATGCCGATCACAATCACACACAAGATAAACGCCGTGTCCAACGTATCGCGCAGAATATTGCGGAAGCGGACTATGGCAAAAACCGCCATCAACCCGAACGCGGTGATAATGCTGTCGACCATAACCATCATCACCAGCGATACAAGCATGGGAATGACGGAGAGGGAGCCGACAAAGGATCGCGAATACGATAGCCCGGAATGGGTAAACATATACACCCACGCCAGCACCAGCCCCCCCGCCAGGGCCAGTAACAACCCCAGCAGAATGTACGGCATGGGAAGCACGCCGGTGCCGTAATCACGCGTCATTAAATCAACCAGTTGATCCATACCCTTACACCCTTTCAATTACGCCCGCCTGCCGGAGTGCGGTCCGACGGCGTATTTCGTTTCGCCCATGCGCCGAGATAAACTGATATTCGCCCAGCATTATCACCCCGTCGACATATTTCGCCGCGGAACCCTGGCGAAGGTTGAAGGAACATACCATTTGATTCAACCAAAGGGGAAATCGATCCGTAAATTTGATCTCCAATACAATCCCGTTTCCAAAAACCGGTGTCAATCCTTCCATGTTCGTGTTCAGTATGGCCTCGGAATCCGGCGCCGTTCGAATGTCGCGATCAAGCGTTACGCGCACGGAGTTGTCCGCCATCTTCCAGGCTTCCCGCCGATACCCCACGTGCGTCTTCGGCCGGGCATTCAGCCCGCGCATTAATTTGCAGAAATACGACAGCGCATTCCACTGGGACTCTTCACGCTCATACAAATCCTCCTCTTCCGGAGGCCGCCCGTTCAATAGCTCATGCAAGGAGGATCGGCACACCATGGCCCGATGTTTCTGAATAACCGAGTCACGCCTCTTCTTGACCTCAAAGAAAAGCGGGGAAGAACCGTTTTGTTCATAATAACGAACACGCAGTTTGTATCGATTCCGATCACCATTGACCGTGGTCTGGTATAAATACATGTCCTCCGAATCCAGGTACAAACTGTGTATGGGATACGCAAAATCGGGAAATCGCGCGGAATGATAATCCATTTCCAGATACGACGCTAAAAAATCCCGTATCGGCTCCACCAGCTTTAACGGAATCATATATTTGTATTCGAATCTCTGTTTTTGATAGCGTTCCACGTTTTACCACCCAAAACTTCCTTCTTTCATCCATCAAAGAAGGGGTTACGCAATAAAGGAAGCAGGGGAAAACACGCCGGACCAAACCCCACTTCCCTGGCGCACCGCGCGCTCATGGACAAGGAGCTTTTCTGTTTTTTCCCCTGTTGTCGTTAACCCGCCCATATAAAACATACAATCGTTTACAGTGTCATGTTAATAAAAAAATAACGAAATTTCCGGGGCGCCCGTACATACTTCAGGAGGGTTACCGTAAAGATCCAATCACGCCGCGGCGCAGCATTTGACGAATCTTCTTCAGGGAATCGTCCTCGATTTGTTTGATCCGGGCGCGCGTAAGATTCAGCAGTTGTCCCGTCTCCTCGAGTGTACGGCCCTCAATGAAGCGTAGCCGCATGATATATCCGGCGCGCTCCGGTAACCGGTCAATCGCCGCCCAGATTTCCTTGCGCTCCGCCGCCGAGGAAGCGGCTTCGGTTTCGGAGTCCTCGACGAAGTCGTACAGGCTGGTATCCGTTTCCCCGAGCATGGCATCCAGCGAAACGGGAGGCAGGGGGGTATTCGCCATGTGCTGGATGAAAGGACGGAGTTTCGCCACACGACCCTCGGATACCCCCGCCGCCCGTGCCACCGCGGCGTCGTCGGGATCGTAATCCGATTTGGCCTTGAATCCATCAAGCGCTTCCTTGATGGCCGTCATCTCCCAGGTCGGGCGTACTCCGATGCTTCCGGCCCGCACATGATCCCGGAAATAATTGCGCAACCGGTTCTGGATAGCACGCTGGGCATATGCGTAAAAGGGCGTGCCGCGCGTGAAATCAAATTTCCGAATGGAATTCGACAGCGCGCGCGAACCCTCCTGAAGAAAATCACTGATCCAAAACGGGCCGATCCAGAAGAAAGGCTTCACGCAATGAACCACCAATCGCCGATTGGCGATGAATAATTCCTCTTCTGCCGCTTCCGCCTGCGAGATGAGCAGGCGGGCCTCGACCAATGACTTACGGGCTTCGTGAACCGATTTATGGCGCTTTCGGGAAAGACGGCAAATTCGGGAGCCGCACCAATGGATCTCCCGGAATAGATGCAAGACCTGTTCGGGTTTCAGGATCTCCACCGTGCCCCGTTCCATCAGGAACCGGCTGATGGCCTGTGCATGCCCGGGCGAAGGGGAGTATAGACGTTCTTGGCGGATACGGACCGGTTCATACGAGGCCTTTTTAAATTCCGGCAGATCGATCACATCAAAAGGCAGGCTTTCGGCCAGCGTGCGCAATTCCTTCTTATGCTTATCGATTCTTCTATGTGAAGCCACGCTCGAACCCCTCAAATTATTACGGGACCATGCCGGCGACCCGACCCCTCTTCATCCCCACGCCACATGCTCATCTTTACTACCGCTATCTCAAGCCCGTTCGTGTTTCAAGCCGCATCGAATGGTTTCCCTCAGCCCGGGCATGGGCGCGGTCCGATCCAGTGCACGCCGCATCATCCGAAGCGCCGGCGACACAAACGGCCGGAATCGATGACCGCCCGGTTGCTCGGAAAGACGGATATACGCCCCGATCGCCTGCGCCAAACGCTGTATCGCGGCGCACCAGAATACGTTTTCCGGGAACGTTTGACCCCGCACGTGTTTCCCATACCAGGCGAGGTGCACGCGCTGCTGTTCCATGGGCATTTCAACGTAGGGATCGCACAAGAGCGATGCGATGTCATACGCCGCCGGCCCCCGCCGCATACCCTGAAAATCAATGAAAGCGACCTGCCGCCCGCGGATCAGGATATTGCTGGATTGCAAATCCCGATGAATCAATACTGCCGGTTGCGCCCCCAGAACATTCGACACTTTCTGCAGCTCCTTTTCAACCTGAAACACCATCCGGTCCTCCAGCCCCAGTACCCCCCGCATGTATTGAGTCGTGAAAAGTTCCCGTTCCCAACGAAAAAGTTCGGGGCCGAATGCCGGCATCAGGGGCAACCCGGCGCGCCCGGCCGCCGCAGCGCCCCGGTCATGTAACCGCGCTACGCCGCGGAGGGCTTGGCGATAGAACGGCGCCGCTCGTGCCCAACCAGACGTTTGGACAACCCCCTGCAACGAGCGATCTCCCAAATCCTCCAGAAGCAGAAGGCCCGGTCCCCGGCTTTCGTATAGAACACGGGGAACACGCAACCCCAAGTGTCTCAAGAACCGGGCATGGCGTCCAAAGAGAGTATTTTCCAAGCGGTCCCCGTCATATCGCACGAGCACAACCCGGTCTCGCCCTTTCGTCAACCGAAGATACTGGCGCGCCGAACCCCGGGGCGACCACGTTTCCACCGTCACATCTTCCTCGCGCCAACCCCGGCGTCGAAGCACCGCGCGCTCCCGGACATCCAAGGCCGTTTCCGCGCGCGTCACAACATGCCGAACAGCGCCGTTCACCCGAACGCCCGAACCGACAATCGCATTCTCGAGGCGGGCACGCGCACCAACCCGGACACCCGGCCACAGCACACTGTTCCGCATATATGCCCCGGGCCCGATGCGCACGTCGTCCGCCACGGCGCTGAATCCCTCCACCTTCACGTCGTCCCGCAACGGGTGTGCGCCCAAACCCAACCCGGCCCCCCGTTTCTTCGCCCATGCCGCATAGTCGGCGTGCGCCGCCAGATAATCCGCCGGCGTGCCCGTATCCGCCCAAAAACTTTCTCGAACTTTCACCCCGGCCATGCGCTCACCGGAACGTATGGCCCGTTCATAGGCCGACACAATGGAAGAATACCCGGCATCCGGCAGATACTCGAAAATACGCCGGTCCAGCAGGTGCAAACCGCAAAACGTACAGGCGCCGGGCACATCGGGTGACCCGGCCTGAAAATCCGAAACCCATCCATCCCTCAACAACACCGTCCGGGGCCCCTTGCCCGAATGCATCCATAACACCCCCAGGGGACGATGCCTGCGATACTCACGCATTAAAAAAGCGGGACGGACATCCGCCACAATGTCCGCATTGATAAGCCAGAAGGGACCGTCATCAAAAAACCACTCCGCGCGCCGCAACGCACCGCCCGTTCCGAGGATTCTCGGCTCGAACGACAACGCGACGCGCAGCCGCTCCGGTCGATGACCGTGTGTCACATACTCCACAAGATCCCCGGCGCGATGATGACAGTTGACGATGACGTCGCGCACCCCCCAACCCGACAGCATATCCAACGTCCTCGCCAATAACGGACGCCCCCAGAAAGGCATCATTGCCTTTGTGCATTCGTGCGACAAGGGGCGCATGCGCGTGCCATAACCCGCGGCAAGAACCATGGCTTTTCGAGGAAAATCTCTCTTCATGCCGCCAGAATACCCCTCCCGTCATTCCCGGCGCACGACAAAAAGCCCCCACCCGCCCCGCCAAAGCCAAAAAAGTAATGACGGCGTTAAAAAATTAAAAAAACAAAGGAATTCCTTACCAATTGAAGATGAACAGGTTGCACACCCGGAGCCTGAAGACAGGAATAATAGTTACAAATAATACTTTTCAAAACCAAAATAAGCGCCACCATGCAAACGATTACACAAACATATGAGGGGTTTCCAATTGCCGCGATCGCATAATAGATCACGGCACAATTCAAAAGGGCATACACATGAAGACAACAAGACACAATTCTTTCGGGTGCACACTGACGGCTTTCGTGTTGTCGGGCCTGATCACATACGGCATGAGCGGACAGGCGTTTGGACAAACGCTGACCGTGTTGCCGGACGAACCCGGCGTGACGGATCTGGGCGGCTCCTCCTTCCACGTGCATTCCGTTTCAAACTTCAGCGTGTACTACGATGTGGATCCCAGCGGATGGGCCGGTGCCGCGGTAAGATGGGGGGAAACGTGGGAGCCCAAAGATCTTTCCCATATCACCGAGTTCGTATTCGGCGTTAAAGGCCAACCCAACCAGATCAAGGTAGAGTTCGAAGACGACGGGGGAACCAAAACGATCATTAATTCTCCGGAACTTCCGGGTCTTGACGAAGCATTCGCCTTCTGGACGATCGATGCGGAAGATATAGACATCGATTTGAGCGAGGTAAAAATGATCGGCTTCGTGGTGGATGAGGAACTGGCCGCTCCCGGCAATCTTGAAGGAGAATTCATGGTGTATGTGGACGGGCTTACCTATACGTCTGGAGATACTCCGTCATATGACGTGTATCCCGCAGACCCGGGCGAAGCCCCGCTCACCATTCTGCCCGATAGGCCGTTTGTAAAAGAGATAGCCCAAACGGAATTCACACAAAACTCGACGAGCAATTTCACCATTCCCTATATCTCTAGCGTGCACGGCTGGCGCGCCGTCGAGGTGACCTGGGCCGACGCTCAAACCCGTGATTTGAGCGGAGAAAGCCAACTGGTATTCGGAGCCCGGGGTGATCCCAACTCGGTCAAGGTGGAGATATATTCCAGCCCCGGCGGGAAAACCACCTTCCATCTGCTGAACGTGTCGGACTCGTATCAGCATTGGATAATCCCCGCCGATCAGATTGCCCATATGGGAAATATTAAAAATATCAATTTTGTGGTGGATCAGGGCCCGGACGGCGAAATCTCCTTGTTCGTGGGCGGACTCCGTCCGTCGCCGCTGCCGACCCCGCCCGATGACTTGCCTATTACCGTCATGCCCGTGGAACTGGATGTGGGCAGCATGTACCTAACAGAGTTTACACTCCATTCCTCAACCTATGTGACCATGGATTATGCGTTTCCCAATGAATATGGCATGGACGGCATCCGTATGCATGTGCCGCTGGCATTTGGCGAAACAGAATATGAACCGTTCGACCTTTCCTCCATCACCAATGAATTTGTGTTCGGACTAAGGGGCGACCCTAACAGGGTCCAGTTGGCCTTCATGGACATGGACGGCCACCGAACGATCTTCCACCTGCAGGGCGTAAGCGACGAACTCCAACATTGGCATATCGACGCTTCGCTGATTGATAACCTGGACGATATGAAAGAAATTACCTTCGAGGTGATTCCATATCTTGCGGAAAATAACGAGGGCTCCCTCGATGTATTTGTTGGAGGTCTCTACTGGCCCCCGGGTCATCTGGATCCATTCGATCCGGGCATTGCGCCGGTTACCATTCTGCCCAATGAGCCGATGATTGACGTGGAATACTTTGATTTCACGGAGGAAGATCAAATCGTGCGGAATTCCGCGAACAGTTTTACCCTGCAGTATGACCTGCCCGATTTGCATTCGTGGGACGCCGTTGCGTTGACCTGGGGTTGGAACCCCCAAAATCTCAGCTCGATCACCCAATTCGTGTTTGGCGTGAAAGGCGATTCCAAAGCGATCAAGGTGGAATTCGAATACGGGGACCGGGAAAAAACTCGATTTCACCTGAATGGCGTAACCGACGAGTTGCAACACTGGCATATCGACGCCTCGGTGATCGAAAATCTGCACGGCATCAAGGCGATCATATTCGTGGTGGACGCGGACAAGGCCGGCACGGGTACGGGAGAATTCACCGTTTATGTCGACGGCCTGGTTTATACGGTACCGGGCATTCCTCCGGGAGAGGCATCGATCACCATTCTGCCCGACAGGCCGGTGGTGGAAAATCTCGCAGGCACGCACGTGACACAGCATTCCTCCACCAATTTCACCGTGCATTACGACCTCTTTGAGCCCCCCCTGGAGCAGGGCGTTACGGTACGATGGGAGGACGGACTGCCGCGGGATTTGACCAACATCAACGAATTTGTGCTCGGCGCGAGGGGTACGCCCAATATGGTCCGGGTGGAATTCGTGGATTCAGAAGGCGCGCGCAGCAGCTTCAACCTTCTGAACGTGGAAACCGACCTGCACTATTATCACATAGACAGCGACCAAGTCGACAACCTGTACGACATCGCCGAAATCCGCTTCCTTGTGAATTTCAATATGGTCGGCGAAGTCGAAAATTATGAGGGCAATTTCGCGATTCATATCGGCGGGCTCAAGTATGACGATGGAGAACAAACCGACGGCATTCCGAATTCGTGGTGGGATGAGTACGACGTGCCCGAAGAAGAACGCGTGGCCGACAGCTCTCCGCCGTCCGGCCATCGATTCACCTATAAGCAGAACTTCATCGCAGGCACCGACCCCAACGATCCCGAATCCTTGTGGTTGATCGAAGGATCGGAAACCGATCCGGAACAGGGCGAGGGCTTTTCCCTGCACTGGAACGCCATACCCGGACGGGTCTACCGGGTGGAACGTTCCCCGAATCTTCTGGAGAACGACCCGGTCGCGGGCGGTTTCAGGTTCCTCACCAATATCGTATCCAACTCCACCGGTCCTTATGAATTTGTGGATGAGGATGTGAACGGTCTTGAGGGATCCCTCTATCGCGTACGTGTAGAATTGGCTGAGTAAGCGAGCGCGACGTAATCCGGATTCTGACGCCGGAAGACCCTTGTTGTAACTCCCTGCATATGAGCATGTTGCCAACTTTAATATAACAACCAGACTGACGATCGTCAGTCTGGTTGTTACACGCTGAAGGGCCCGGCAGGATGCATCACGTTGCACGGCGCTTGATCAATAAACCCGATTTGCTACGATGGCGGTTTGGCCGGATACGCATTCCGTTGGCGTGTATGTCCCGGCATGGAGGATTATGCCATGAGCAAACCGTTGTTGATCATCGCCGTTGGCGGCAATTCGCTGGTCACCGATTCGAAACACATGACGGTACTGGATCAGTACCGTGCCGCCGGACAGACCGGTCACCATATCGCCACGCTGGTCGAAGAAGGATATCGCGTGATCATCACACACGGGAACGGACCCCAGGTGGGGTTTATCCTTCTGCGCTCGGAACTGGCCAAGGATGTCCTGCACCAGGTACCCCTTGAAAGCTGTGTGGCCGACACGCAGGGCGCCATCGGATACCAGATCCAGCAGACATTGGGCAATGAACTCCTGCAACGCGGCATTCAAAAGCCGCTGGCCACCGTGGTCACACAGGTCGTCGTGGACAAAGACGATCCCGCCTTTGAGAATCCCTCCAAACCCATCGGCCCTTTTTATCCGGAGGAAGACGCGCGCCGGCATGAACGAGAAGAAGGCTGGGCCATACGGGAAGATGCGGGGCGGGGTTGGCGTAGAGTGGTCGCCTCGCCCAAGCCGCTGGAAATAGTTGAACAGGAAGCTATTCGGATGCTCGTTGAGCATGACGTGATCGTCACGGCCGTGGGCGGCGGCGGCATCCCGGTGATCCGCCGCGAAAACGGAGACCTGGAGGGGTGCGCCGCGGTAATCGATAAGGACGCCGCCTCCTGTCTGCTGGCCAAGGAACTGGGCGCCGATACCTTCGTCATCTCCACGGCCGTGGACAAGGTGATGCTTTATTTCGGAACGCCCGATCAGAAAGCCCTCGACACGATTACCGTTGCGGAGGCCCGGCAGTACATGGAGCAGGGACATTTTGCCGCCGGCAGTATGAAGCCGAAAATCGAGGCGGCCATCGACTTTCTGGAACACGGCGGCAAGCAGGTGATCATCACCCAGCCGCACCTGCTGGAAGACGCCATCGCCGGAAGGAACGGAACACATATCACACCGTAACGGATTGAAGGATTTTTCGTGGAACGGTATTGAATTGTATCGCTCATGCATGTTTCCGGTTACAGCTGCACACAGTGTCAACGCGTTCAAGGCGCCGATTATACGGGGTATGTCTGTCCGGATTGCGGCGGCAACCTGGATATCACCTATGACTACGAAAGCATTCTGAAAGACCGGCCCCGCGATCTCCTGTTTCCATCCGAACGTAGCGACATCTTCCGGTTTCTTCCCTTTCTTCCCCTGGAACAGGCAACCTCCGCGCCGCCGTTGCCTGTCGGCCCCACGCCGTTGTACCCCGCGAAACGCCTGGGCGAGGCCGCGGGCTTGAGCGCGGTGTTCCTTAAAGACGAAAGCGGAAATCCGAGCCATTCCTTCAAAGACCGGGCCAGCGCAGTGGTCCTGGCGCGCGCGCGCGAAACGGGCGCGCAGGTGGTCGCAGGCGCCAGCACGGGTAACGCCGGCAGTTCCATGGCCTGTATGGCCGCCGCGGTCGGCTTGCCGTGCGTCATATTCATTCCAGAGAAGGCGCCCCCGGCCAAGGTGGCCCAACTGCTGGTGTACGGCGCGCACGTGATGGCCGTGCGCGGAACGTATGACGACGCATTCGATCTCTGCGCGCGGGTCTGCGAGGAAAAAGGATGGCTGAACCGCAATACGGGCTTCAACCCTTTCACCCGAGAAGGAAAAAAAACGTGCAGTTTTGAAATCTGCGAACAGTTGAAATGGGACGCGCCCGATCGTGTCGTCGTCCCCACGGGCGACGGGAATATCATCAGCGGCATCTGGAAAGGCATGCGCGATCTGCACGCCGCCGGATTCATTTCCCGGCCGCCCCGGATCGACTGCGCGCAGGCCGAAGGGAGTTCGGCGATCACCCGCACCGTGCGCCGCCTGCGCGATGCGGACACCTCGGACAGGCGGGAGGATTGGTCGGATGTGCGGATTGAGCCGGTCCGGGCCAATACCCTCGCCGATTCCATTTCGGTCGATCAACCCAGGGACGGCATCGCGGCCGTGCGCGCCGTAATGGAATCGGATGGCGCGGCCGTGACGGTTTCGGACACGGAAATCCTCGAAGCCATTATCGAGCTGGCACGCCTGTCCGGCGTGTTCGCGGAACCTTCGGCGGCGACGGCGTGGGCGGGGCTGAGGAAAATGGCCCGCGAAAAAACCGTCGCCCAGGACGAACGAATCGTCTGCCTGATCACCGGCAGTGGATTGAAGGATGTGGCAACCGCACGGCAGGCGGCGGGGGAGCCGGCCACGGTCGATCCGGATACCGATGCGGCATTGACCGCGCTGGAAAGAAAGGGGCTCTGAAATTGAAACCGAAACCCGGAGTACTGGAGTGATGGAGTACTGGAGTATTGGAGTGATGGAGTACGGGTGTATGACCGGGATTTCGGACCGAACGTCGTTCCCCCAACACTCCATTACTCCCGTACTCCATCACTCCCGTCTTCCTCCATGGTCGGTCCATCATCATTCTTCTTCTTCATGAACCCGGGACTCTACATCGTCGGTACGCCCATCGGAAACCTGGGCGACATTTCGCAACGCGCGCTGGAAACATTGCGCAACGCCCACGTTATCTTCGCGGAAGACACGCGCCGAACCCGGAAACTGTTAAGCCGGTACGACTTGCATACGCCGCTGATCAGTTGTCACGGATTCAACGAGGCACGCCGGGTCGAGTCCCTGCTCAACCGCATCCGTCGCGGTGAAGTGGTGGCGCTGGTCACGGATTCGGGCATGCCCGGAATTTCCGACCCCGGTGCGCGCCTCGTAACCGCTTGTCGCCGGGCGGAACTGCCGATCACGGCAATTCCCGGTCCCTCCGCCGTAACCACGGCGGTTGCGCTGTGTGGATTTGTGGACAAGGATTTTATGTTTGAAGGCTACCTACCGCCGAAATCCGCCGCTCGGCGCCGGCGCCTGGAAGCGCTCCGGGAGGAATCACGCCCCATCGTCTTCTTCGAGTCGCCGCACCGCTTTATGAAGGTGTTGAATGAACTTGATGAAATCATGCCGGACCGCGAATTATTCGTCGGCCGCGAATTAACCAAGCAGTACGAACAGCTGAACTGGGGCACCCCCGCACAAATTCGGGATCGGTACGGGGAACGTAAGGTCCGCGGCGAATTTGTTCTGGTGCTTGCCGGGGCCCGATTGACACGCGTCGGGACGAAGTGATAACGTGCCCCACTAGGACGCAATATGAACCTGAACCGTCACATGCGATCGGTGTCGTATATGCTTGGATGTATGGCCCTGCTCATCGGCCTGCCGCATACCTTTGCCTCCCCGGGACCGTCACATCCGTCTGTTACAATCCACGTTGCCGAACAGTTCGATGGGCATATCCCCCGGGAATTCGCGCGCGGCCTGCACGCGCGGCAACTTCCCCTGTTCATGGATGAATTCGTCGTGCACGACGATCAAATCTTCGACGTATCATGGACCCCCCCGGAGCAAGGCCTGCCGTCCGGCGTCGTCGTGTTGTTTGAATATCGTCATCCACACCTCGGAGAGCCTTCAACCATGTCCATTGAGTACGAGGGCGATGTGCTACACCCTCAAATTGCCCGGTTCATTGTGCCCCGCACCGATGTTGCCCGTTGGGGCCCGGTAACGGCGTGGCGGGTCCGCATCCGGCATACCGGCCGAACCATCGCACAACAGGCGTCTACAAATTGGAAATAGGTGAGCCGTATGGCCGATTCAAACAAAACCGAAGACCAACTCTTTGTCGCCGTCCATCGGGACACGGCATTCATTCGCGTCCGGGAACGAGGCTCGTTCAAGGTCAGTAAACCCCTCAAGAACTTCGGCGCGGCGGCCATCGACCAGGGAGTCCGGCGCATTGTGGTGGACCTGGCCGAATGCATCGGTATGGACAGTACGTTCATGGGGGTCCTGGCGGGAATCGCCTTTCGATTGCGCGCTATGAAGAACGGCGAGTTGTATATCGTCAACCTGTCCGCCCGAACGCGTGGTTTATTGGCCACATTGGGCCTCGACCAGGTCGCGAAACCGTGCATGTCCGGCTCGACCCCCGAGGAATTTAAGCCGATCCTGGAGGCCGCAAACCGGATGACCGCCATGGAGGCCGGCGAGGAAACCCGGAAAGACACCGCCGAAATGATGCTGGAAGCGCACGAGAATCTCGTCGAATTGTCCCCCGACAATCTGCCGCGGTTCAAAGACGTATTGACCTTCCTGCGGCAGGATGTTCACAAGGCCCGCGAAGACGACCCCGAAAAAACATGAATGCCGGAATCATCAGCGCCTTTCTCCTGGTCGTTTTTGTCCTGGCCCTGCTCGCGACCCTCCTGATGGCCCTGGTCCGGGTATCCCACGCCAATCGCCGCCTTCGCATGGAACGCGATGCCCTGCAACAGGAGAAAGAAGTCATCTTCGGGTTTGTTCACGATGTGGGAGAAGTGTTTGCGCACAGCGAGGAAATCGACCTGGACCGCATGCTCCAGCGTGTCCTTTTCTATGCCCTGCGTACCACCCGCGCCGGAGCCGGCGTCATTTACCTGATGGAGCCGGGCGAGACAACCCTCCGGGCGCGCACGGTATCCGGCATATTTCCGCCGCTCGCCGGAACGCTTGACCCGGGGTTCACCAAGGCGGTCAGCAAGTCCCAGCACCTTGAACACATGATTCGAAACCAGCATGTCCGGAAAGGGGAAGGGCTAATCGGCGAGGTCGCCGACTTTGGGAAAGCCATCCTCATCGAAGATGCCGCACTCGACTCCAGAATCCCACGCTATGAAGAGGAATTTCTTCACATCCACTCCATCGTGCTGGTCCCCATGCGATTCCTGCAAAAAGTGCTCGGGGTGGTGGCCGTTACAAACCGGGTGGACCGCCGCCCGTTCAGCGAAACCGACATGAGCCTTCTTCAAGCCCTGGCCGATCAAGCTTCGGTTTCGGTCCATTATGCGGGCATGCGAGAGTCCCTGGACGAAAAGAAACAAATCGATTACGACCTCAATGTGGCACGCCAGATCCAGACGGCGTTACTACCCAAATCCATCCCGCATATCGAAGGCGTGGAAATGGGCGCCTTCGCCCATCCCGCCCGCGAAATCGGAGGCGATTACTATGATTTCATACGCGTGGATGAAGACCATCTGGGCATTGCCATCGCCGATGTTTCCGGAAAGGGCATTGTCGGCGCCATCATGATGTCGATCTGCCGAAGCACCTTCCGGGCACAGGCACCCGGTTGTACGAACCCGGCCGATGTATTGATCGCCGTAGATCGCGTCATGGCCGACGACATTGCCGAGGATATGTTCGTCAGCATGCTGTACATGGTGCTGAACATTCGAACCCGGGAACTGACGGTGGCGCGCGCCGGACACGAACGGCCCGCCCTCAGCCAGGCCGGAAAGCGCGGGTTCACCATCGTTGATTCCCCCGGCATCGCCATGGGCATCGCCGATATGGACGCCTTTGAAGCATCCATCAAGCCCGTCACCGTCCCCCTCCAGGCCCATGACGTCGTGGTCGCCTATACGGACGGCGTTACCGAGGCCATGAACGTCCGGGGAGAGGAATGGGGAATAGATAATTTCCTGGAAGCCGTCAGTATCGCCGCCCCGGAAGGCGCCAACAGCGTGCTGAACAATGTTCAGCAAAGACTGCTGCGCTTCGTGGGCGATATGGGACAATATGATGATATGACCTTGCTTGCCCTGCGCGTTTTGGAGTAGAATACGTCCAAATGGAGAGGTGTTATGAGGGAATGCATAATCAAGACAGAAGAACGGGATAATCTGGACATTGTTCAGCTTGACGGCGCGCTGGATTCATATTCGTTCCCCCGGTTGGAGTCGACCCTGAACTCGCTGCGCCAGAATAACCGAAACCGGGTCGTGCTGGATTGCAGTGGCCTGGATTACGTCTCCAGCGCAGCCCTGGGAGCCCTGATCGGGTTTGCTCGCCGGGCACGTGAACAAGATGGCGACATGAAACTCGCAAAATTGTCCCCTAAAATATTAAATATTGTCAAATTACTGGGCTTTCATAAGATTCTGGAGATCTATTCGTCGGTGGATGACGCCGTGGCAAAATTCGAGTCTTGAACCCCTGAAATACGAAAGCAGGAATCATGTCTTGGTCGAAAGAATCGGAATCGGCTGAAGGGTTCTTGACCCTGCATATTCCGTCAAAGTATGGATACCTCCGGATTGTCCGCCAATCCGTTCTGGATACATGCGTCCGGGCGGGTTTGAGCGAATTCGATGCCGCTCAATTGGAAATGGCGGTCGATGAATCCTGCTCCAACATCATCGAGCACAGCTATGGCGGAGAGGACGCCGCGAATAAAGGGGGGCCGGAAACCGGCATTCATATCAACCTTTTTCACACCAAGGACAGGGTCGTTGCGGAAATATTCGACCATGGCAAAGGTTTTGATTTTGAGGAATTTCAAGCAACGGATCCGGAAGAGTACCTGGACAGCGAAAACGATCGTGGACTGGGTATGTATATCATCCGGAAATTCGTGGATGACGCATCCTACGAGCGGGGCGGCCCAAACGGGAACCGCTTGAGGCTCGTGAAGAAAATTTAACCATCCCCGTTGCCGCTCGTACGGGTATGCATCCGGACGCGCGCAATCCCTTGTCTCTTAAACAGGAGTGGCTCGCTTTATGGGAAAACAAGGCACCAGGAAATCGCGCAAACGCGCCACGGAATCCGACGCGGATCAGAAAACGGACGAACCGGCCGTTGAGGAAACGCGCCCGGAAGAAGAAGGCTTGGAGCAACGCATGACGCGCCTGCAAGCCGATTTCGAAAATTACCGGAAACGGGTGCAGCGAGATCGGAACAATTGGTATCAGCAGGCCAACGAAGACCTGATCGCCGAATTGCTTCCTGTCCTGGACCATTTCGAAATGGGCCTCCACACGGCCGACAAACACAATGTCGATGACGCCGTTATCGACGGCTTTCGTTTGGTATACAATCAACTTGAGCAAACACTGGCGAAATTCAAGCTGCAGCCCATCGACGCCGAAGGATGCGATTTTGACCCGCATCAGCACGAAGCGATAACCCATGTGCCCTCCGAGGAACATCCGGCCGATACCGTTATCGCCCAAACCCGCCGGGGATATAAACTTGGCGACAAATTGATCCGCCCGGCCCAGGTGGTCGTTTCAAGCGGCCCCGCCGGAGAAGAGGATTCCCACGAGCCCCCGCCCGATGCCCCACCCGGCCCGGTCGATCACCGCACGGATAATCAGTGACCATGACGAAAAGAGATTATTACGAGGTTCTGGGACTGAACCGGAATGCGACGGCGGACGAGATCAAGAAGGCCTACCGCAAACAAGCGGTTCAGTACCATCCGGACAAGAACGCCGGAAACGTCGAGGCGGAAGAAAAATTCAAGGAAATATCCGAAGCATACGAAGTGCTGAGCGACCCGAAAAAACGGGAGCAATACGACCGGTTTGGACATCAGGCCTTCGGGCCGGGCCGCGGAGGCGGCGGATTCGGAGGCTTTGAGGGCATTGACCTGGAAGAAGCCCTGCGAACTTTTATGGGCGCGTTCGGCGGAGGCGGAGGAAGCATATTCGACGACTTCTTCAGCGGTCGCCGGCAAAGCCGCCGGTCCGATGCCCGCCGGGGCTCGGATCTCCGGTTCGATTTGGAAATTGATTTTGAGGAAGCCGTATACGGCTCGCAACGCGACATCTCTTTTGATGTGCTGGATGAATGCCCGGACTGTTCGGGCGCAGGCACGGCGAAAGGGTCAAAGAAGGAAATATGCCGATCCTGTAATGGAGCCGGCATGACGGTTACCTCCAACGGGTTCTTTCACGTCCGACAACCCTGCTCGGCCTGCGGGGGATCGGGAGAAGTCATTCGGGATCCCTGCCGCACCTGTCACGGCGCCGGCCGGAAAAAGGGACGCCGCACGCTGACCCTTAAAATCCCGGCCGGCGTTGAAACCGGTTCCCGGTTGAGAATCTCCGGGAAAGGCGAGGGCGGAGCACGCGGCGGTGGAGCCGGCGATCTGTATGTGGTCCTGCATGTCCGGCCGCACGAATTCTTTCAACGGAAAGATGAGGATATCTTCTGCCGGATTCCCATCCCATACCCTGTTGCCGCACTTGGCGGTGATATCAACGCGCCTACAATTCACGGCTACGCCAAATTGAAAATTCCCGCCGGGACCGAAAGCGGACGAATTTTCCGCCTGCGCAACAAGGGCATCACCGGCATCGGACATTTCCGGCCCGGCGACCAGCATGTGGAAGTCGTCGTCGAAGTGCCGCCCAAATTGGGGCACCGCCAGAAACGCGCCCTCCGGGAATACGCGGAAACCATCAGTGATGACGATCACCCGCTGGCCCAGCACCTGCAGAAACAAACGGAAGAATTCTACCGTCGCAAGGAAGAATTGAAAAAGACGCAGAAAGAAGACAAACGATAAAAGAACGGGGTATCGTAAAAATCAACGGCTTGCTTTCCAGCTCTCCGGCATTCCAACATTACCGTACTCCATTTCCCCGGAGTCCCGCTTATGCGATGCTTCATAACCCCCGCCGAATGGGATCGTGACGAAACGGAATTGCCCCCCGAAGAGGCGCATCACGTGCTTCACGTCCTGCGCGCCCGCGAAAGACACCCCATTGAACTCTGCGACGGAAAGGGCGGTGTGGCGGAAGCGGAAATTGCACGTATCGACAAAAAGAAGGTCCTCGTAAAGATCCTCAACCGGCGCCGCGAACCGCAACCACGGCCTCACACCTGCTTGATCCAAGGCCTGGCCCGGGGACAAAAAATGGATTGGATCATCCAGAAAGCCACCGAACTGGGCGCGGCGGAGTTACGCGCGATCGAAACCGAATACGCGGTGGCCCGATTGCCGGACGACCGGAAAACACAACGACTGGAACGCTGGCGGCGTATCGCCCTGAATGCCGCCAAACAGTGCGGCGCCACGTGGCTGCCGGATCTTCATTCGTTCCATACGTTATCCGAGGCCCTTCAACAGGCCTCTTTCGATCTGCTTCTCTTGGGCGACCTGTCGGAAGAAAGCCGATCCCTGCGCCAGGTCCTGCGCCAGGCCGCCACTCCGCCCGTCGAACGGATCGGCCTGCTCATCGGGCCCGAAGGCGATTTCACGCCCGAAGAAAAGAAGCGCGCCGCCGGCCTCGGCGCCATCCCCGTACACTTCGGCCCGCTTACGCTCCGGACGGAAACCGCCGCCCTCTTCACCCTCGCCGCTATCCGCTACGAATTCACGGCCGAGGGAACACCATCAAGCCTGTAGGGCGGATTCCAAAATCCATGACGGCCCACGGCATGCTTCGTCCACCGGCAAACCTGCCGCAGGCATTGTCGCAGACCTCCCATGTCAGCCGGCGGTAAGGCGGGCTTTCATCTTGCCCCATAATGAATAGGGTGCTACGCTGTCGTCAGGATATTGAGATACGGATTCTTTATGGCCGTAGGCCGCATCGGGAGAACGATGATGAAATACAGGGCCGCCCTTCTGGTTTTTCCCGTACTGGGACTTCTCCTGGCAACCAGTTGTGGAACGCTGTCAAGCCGGGACCCGCATCCGGCGCGGGATGTAGACCGCACCGATCATCACCTCGCCCTCAGTGTGTTGAACCGCCTCCGCAATGACGACCTTACTGGTCGGCTTGCGTTTAACGCAACCGCGGAAGACGGAGTGGTGTACCTCTATGGCTCCGTCCCCGATCAAGCTGTTCGCATGCGCGTCAGGGCCGTGGTAGAGACCACCCCCGGCGTGGTTTCAATGGTCGACCGAATGCACCCTCCCCGCTGATCGGGGAATACACGCATCCATGCACCATGAATCAATAGGACTCGGCTTGTCCGTCGTCATGACGGCACTGGCCCTGCTCTCCGGTTGCGCGACCCCGGCGCGGGAGTTTGCCCGGTCCATACCGGACCCGGACGCCGGGGCCGTTGTGAGGGGCGTTCCTGTATACGAAGCCGAAGAGAACCAACAGGCCGCCGCCGCCCTCGCTTCCGTCCTTCATTACTGGAAAAGGCCCGGACTGGTGCAACGGGTCTCCGAACGCATGGCCGGCCGAAATCCGGCCGATACGGATATCACGCCCCTCCTGGAACATTATCTCGGGCAGGAAGGCCTTTGGGTCTACGCCGGGCGCGGAACCCTGGACGATGTACGTTCGCGAATCCGGAACGGCGTGCCCGTCATCACGCCCATACAGAAAGAACCCCTGGACGGATCAACCCTGCGCATCGTGGTCATAACGGGATTTGACGATACACGCGACCAGGTACTCCTGCATGCCGGAAAGCGCGAGGCCGAAACGATGTCTTATGCGGACTTCAATACATACTGGCATCAGGCCCTTGGGTTTCTCCTGACCATCTGTCCGCCCCGCCGCGCGGCATGGTCTTTCACCGCCGACGAATGGACGTCCCGCGGAAAATTTTTCGAAGCCCGCCGGCAGTACCAGGCCGCCCTGCAAGATTATCTGGCGGCCCTCGACCGGGAACCCGGCAACGTCGATTCCTATATAAACGCCGGCGATATGTACCGTGCACTCGGCCAACCCCGGGAAGCCGAACGGTATTATCGCGCCGCGCTGGCGCTCGACGATCTCAATGCACGGGCCGGCAATAATCTCGCGTTCCTGCTGGCTGAAGAAAACCGCAATATCGACGAAGCCGTCCGCCTCGCCCGGCGCGCCACCCAACAGGAACCCGATAACCCCAACATGCTGGACACACTGGGATTCGCCCTCTACCGGGATGGCAACCTTCATGACGCCGCACGCATGTTAAGCCGCGCCCGGGCACGCGCCGCCGGACTCCCCCCCCACCTGCAGGCCGAAATCGGCATGCGCCTGGTAACGGTCTATTCCCAACAGGATCTTCCCCATCTGGCCCGCCAGGTGCTTGCGGATGTGTTGAGCGTGCACCCCCGCATGACCGTTCCGCCCGAATTCCAGTCGTTTGTCCGCCCCGATCAACCCGTTTCCCGTTAACCGAAAATTGCCGTTTAGATCCGGTTGCGCAAAGGGATACAACATAGTATTCTCAGCATGGAAACACGCATGGCATCCCATGAATACGCCCCACAAGGACGATATATATCACGACCGGAAGAGTCGCCCGTTGATAAAAAAAAGACGGGTAACCCGTATGCCGTCGGAAACAAAAGGGAATACCGGCGCACATGAGAACAAGGGGAACCCCGGCCATAATGCACCCTCCGCGCCCCAAAGGGGGATAGAGAGCTGGAAGAAGGATCATCCGCCCGCCGCCCCGCGCGATACGCATCACACGTCCAAGCGAAGACACAGAAAACACCGCCGACGCCGTTCCGATTCCATGCCGTTTCCCAATAAGATCGTCATGGCCTTGCTGCTCTGCGTGCTGATTGCGTATTTCGCCTTGCTGGGCATCACCATGCATAAAGGGCGTGAAGCCGCCGCGGCGCGCACGGAACCCGCAAGCCCCGTAGCCGACACCGGGATCGCGGAAGAAGAAACCGTTTCTCAAGCCGCACCGGCCACACCGTGGGCGGTCGCCGAACAAATGGCCGAAACCATCCGGGAATGGGAACGCGCCCAAAACGCGCTGAACCGGGCCGCTTCCCACAACAACCGGGACCGAATAGACCATGCCGTTGAAACCCTGGAGAAGGCCCTTGAACAATTGCCGAGCCATTTGGAACTCCAAATGGCCCTGGCGGACATATACAAAGAACAGAAGCGATGGGACGATGCCGCGGAGTTGTACTGGCATATTCTGCAAGCGGATCCCCATCACAATCAGGCGCGCCTGAAGCTGGCCACTATCCTCGCAGGACAAAAACAGCACGACGCCGTTTTAAAGTTGAGTTATTGGATGCTGGAGAGCGATGCCTATAACGAAATGCCCAACCACCTTATTGCCCAGGCCTACCTGGCCCTCGGACATACGGAACAGGCCCTGCCGTACCTGCGCCGCCTGACCACACTGAACCGGGAAAACGTGGTGGCCCGGAACAACCTGGCCGTGGCCTATTCCCGGCTGGGAAACTATCACCAGGCCGTCTCCCTCTTCAATGAAGTACTGAAACTCGACAACAGGAATTCTGTTACCTACTACAACCTGGCCGTTTGCCATGCCCAGCAATTGAACGCGGCCTCAGCCGTGGCAACACTCTCGGACGCGGCGGATGCCTTCGGCATGGCCTTTGTCCGCGCCTGGACAACCAGCCCGGATTTTGATCCCATCCGGGATACGGAAGATTTCAAACGGCTGGAACAGTACGTCGCCACTCCCGAAGCGGAACAAACCTCAAAGGCCCCTGGATCCACCCCGCTCTGAGCAATCGACCGCGTTACCTCGTGGAATCATCTTCCGTGTCGGAGGCGGCAGGTTTTTCTTCAGACGACTCGGTATCGGGTGCGGCCTCACCCTCCGACCGCCCCTTCTTGAATTCATTGAGACTCTTCCCAATGGAACGCGCCAATTCAGGCAATCGTTTGGCGCCGAATAACAAGAGAAGCACCACTATAACGACCGTCACTTCCAACCAACCGGGTCGCCCTGCAAAACCAAGTATATTCACAACATGTCCCCCTTTTATCCATCCGCCTATGCGGTTTATCTTCTGACCGTATCGCCCTGCTCCGGCTCGCCTTCGAGTATGTCCGCCGCAAGGAAGGGCGGATACCTTCGATCCGTCACGCGAACACGGCCAACACGATCACCCTTGCGATACAGATTCAACTCTTCGTCCACCGCGGGCAGCACCGCGGTTCGAATAATCATGTAATCGTGCTCCCGGTTAATATACAGAACCTCACCCATCGGCGAAAGAAGGAAATCCGCATCCAATCCCCGGACCCATTCCGGATGATCCAACGTATCCACCGGCGAGACGGTACGGCAGGAGACCAACCCAAACAAACAGACGCCGATCACCGCAACACGCAGCGGCCTGGCCGTGTACATGGCACCCCGGGTTGTATGCTTACGCCTCCGTGTCATCCGTATTTCCTCCTCCCTTTCGACCTCCCTCCGGCGCGGAAAGGGATCCGTCACCCCCCGTCGCCTGATTCCGGCAACCAGCGCTTCAACGGACACCTATCGCACAACGGGCGGCGCCGGCAAGTCGTTTTCCCCAACCGGACAATCAAGGCGTGATATTCGTTATAGACGGGGACATCCCGCGGCAACACATCCGTGAACCAACGCGCTACCTCGTCATACGTCGCGCGATCCGTTATCCATCCATGCCGCCCCAGGAATCGTCGTGTATACGCATCCACCACAAAAAAAGGGCGGCCGGCCGCATACAACATAATGCTGTCCGCCGTTTCGGGCCCGATCCCGTGCACCCTTAACAGGGTGTCTCGCAGCACGCGGTCCTCCAGCTTCCATAAGCGCTCCAGCCGTCCGTCGAATTCTTTATCAACCATCCGCGTGAACGCGCGCAATCGCCGGGCCTTTACATTATAATATCCCGCCGGCCGAATCCATTCCGCCAGCGTGTTCAATTCCACACGATGTAGAACGGAAAGATTCAAGGCCTTCTCCCGCCGCAACCGCGCCATGGCTTTTTCCACGTTGGTCCAAGCGGTGTTCTGGGTAAGAATGGCGCCGACCACGACCTCCAACCGGGTCCGACCCGGCCACCAGTGTTGCGGGCCCCAATGCCGATACAGGGCCCGATAGATCGCCCGCACCGGCGGGCGACCCGGCTTCAACTTGTCATCAGGACGCTTTTTATCTACATTCATTCGGGACAAGATATATATCACCTTGGAAGGGAGAACATCCATGCGATTACATTTTCTGGGCGGTATCGACACCGTAACCGGTTCGAAATACCTCATCGAGGCCAATAACTCCCGGGTTCTTCGCGATTTTGGGTTGTATCAGGGCCGCCGGAAAACCTCCCGCGAAATCAACGAACAAGTGCCGGACGATCTTGATTCCATCAACGCACTGATCCTTTCCCATGCCCATATTGATCATTGCGGCAATATCCCCACATTGGCCCGCCGGGGCTTTAATGGCCCTGTTTTGGCTACCCGGACAACCGCGTCGTTGTGCGACGTCATGTTGCGGGATGCCGCCCATATCCAGGAGCAGGACGCCGCGTATTTGAATCAGAAGACCAACCGAAAGGGTCTCCCCGACGTTGTTCCGCTCTACACCACCCCCGACGCAGAAAAGGCCCTCTCGCTCTTTCGTGGATCGGGCTATGAAGACATCACGGCCGCACCGGACATGGAGGTGTCCTTTCTCGAAGCGGGGCATATTCTGGGATCGGCCCTTAATGTATTTACACTCAAGGAAAACGGGCGGCGGGTCCGGATTGGAATGGCGGTTGACCTGGGGCGTGCGGGCCTGCCTTTGGTGCGTGACCCGGTCGTCATGGAGGACATCGACGTTTTGATCATGGAAAGCACGTACGGGAACCGCGAACATGGCGACACGGTGAAGGCGGAGGAACAATTGCGTGCCGTCGTGGAGAAAACCGTCGATCGCGGAGGCAAGGTGCTTATTCCCTCTTTTGCCTTGGAACGCGCCCAGGAATTAATCTTTCACCTGGCCTCACTGTACAGCCGGGATGCGCTACCCGAGATTCCGGTGTATGTGGACAGCCCAATGGCCGACAAGATTACGAACATATTCAATGACAACATCGAATACATGGACGAGGCGTTTCATGAGCTGAAAGGAAAGATCGGGGAGGTCATGCGGCCCAAATGGGTGACGTTTACCAGCCAGGTGGAAGAATCCAAGGCTGTGACCGCATCGAATGATCCCTGTATTGTAATCGCCGCCTCGGGCATGTGCGAATACGGGCGTATTCTGCATCACCTCAAACACGGCATTGAGGATCCCCGGAACACCGTGGTCATCGTCGGCTTCCAGGCCGAGCATACGCTGGGCCGGCGTCTGGTGGAACAGCAGGACGAAGTCCGAATTTTCGGCGACGAGTTCAAGCGCAAAGCGGAGGTGGAAGTGCTGGACGCGTTCAGCGCGCACGCGGATCGAAACGATCTCCTGGCGTACGCGCGCAAGGTCAATCCGCGCGCAATCTACCTGACCCACGCGGAATCCGAACAGCGCGCCGCCCTGGCCGAGGCGTTGCGGGCCGAGAACCGCTTTGAGGTATTTGAACCCGCCAACGGCGATGTAGTGGATTTGTAAAACAAGGGGGGCCATGTCCGATTCGACCACATCTTCTCTTCGATGCGGCATGGTGGCCGTGGTCGGACGCGCCAACGTGGGAAAATCCACGCTGATCAACACGATTCTTGAAGAGAAAATAAGCATTGTCAGCCCGGTCGCCCAAACAACACGCAACCTTATCCGGGGCATTCTGACGGAACCGCGCGGTCAGCTGGCGTTTCTGGACACGCCGGGGATCCACAAGGCCGACCATGATCTCGGGCGCCTGATGAACCGGATAGCGCGGACCTCCGTGGAAGGAGTGGACATAATCCTGCTGGTACTGGACCTGTCACGCCCGCCACGCGAGGAAGACGAGGGCTGGATGCGGCGCATCCTCCGCGAACAAACGCGTTGCGTCGTGGCACTCAACAAGGCCGACCGGGGAACAGAACGCGCGGAAGTCTATAAGAAACTGTGGAGCGATGTCGCCGCCGGTAAAGGGTTATCCCAAAAAGCCGATTGGCTGACCGTTTCGGCCGCTACCGGCGCCGGAACCGGTGAATTGGTGAACCACCTGTTCCGATCCGTTCCCGAAGGGCCTCTTCTGTTCCCGGCCGACGTGCTCTCCGATTACCCGCGCAACCTGACCTTGGCCGATGCCATACGGGAAAAGCTGTTTCTTCACCTCAAGGAAGAACTACCCCAGGCCGTCGCCGTCGGCATTGAATCGATCCGCGAAGAAGGGGACAGGTGGTTGATACACGGCTTGGTCTATGTCAATAAACCCTCCCAGAAACGTATTGTGGTCGGCGAAAAGGGTCGAGTAATCAAAGCCGTGACCCGGCAGGCCGAAAAAGATCTGTCGGAAATGTACGATCGTCCGATAGAACTGACACTATGGGTTAAAGTAGAAAAGAATTGGAGTCGCAACTTCTGGATGCTCAAAAAACTGGGCTATGCCTGACGCCGCCCCGCGGGCATACAAATACGCGGACAACACGGCATATTTCCCATTGAATCACCCATCGGAATGCAACACTATGCCGTGAAATGATGAACCGCCCAAGAGGAGGAACGAACCGTGCAAAAACAATCGCACAAACTTCTTGAACGCCTTATGGCCAGCATCAGCCCCTCCGGTTACGAAGATGAAGCAGCCCGGATTTGGGGGAATGAAGCAGAAACGTTCGCGCACGATTTTCACAGAGATCTTCACGGCAACAGCTTTGCCGTGGTCAACCCCGGCGGATCCCCGCGGATTATGCTGGCGGGCCATACGGACGAAATCGGTTTCACCATCACACATATCGATGACAGTGGATTTCTATGGTTCGCGCCCATAGGCGGATGGGACGCCCAGGTTCCGGTCGGACAACATGTAATCATCCGCGGCGCCAAGAAACATATTCCGGGGGTTATCGGCAAGTGCCCCATCCATCTCCAGAAAGATGAGAACAGAAAACAGGTGACGCGGCTGGAGGAGCAATGGATCGATATTGGAGCAAGAAATCGAAAAGAAGCCGAGAAATTTGTATCAATCGGCGATCCTTTGGTCATTGCGCGCGGGGTCGAGCAATTGACAAACAACCGGATTTGCGGCCGCGGATTCGATAACCGGGCCGGAGCCTTTGTGGTGCTCGAAGCCGCGCGAAAATTGGCAAAAATGAAACCCCGCGCGGAAATTCACGCCGTGGCGACCGTCCAGGAGGAAATTGGTTTGCGAGGAGCCCGCACCGCCGCGTACGGAATCAACCCGCAAATCGGCATGGCGGTAGACGTCACCTTCGCCACAGACTACCCCACCATGGACGAGCCCCGCAAACGGATCGGCCGCATCGAGGTGGGCAAGGGCGTGGTTATCACACGCGGCCCGAATATCAACCCCAAACTGTTTGAACTGCTTGTGGGGACCGCCCGAAAAGAAAACATTGCGCATCAGATCAACGTCGAACCGCGGGGGACAGGTACCGACGCCAACGCCATCCAAATCAATCGCGCCGGCGTCGCGACCGCCCTGTTGAATATCCCAAATCGCTATATGCATACCCCGTGCGAGATGATCAGCCTCGACGACCTCGACGCCTGCATCGATTTGATGGCGAACGCCTGCGCCCGCATCACGAATAAAACCAGTCTTATCCCGTTTTGAATGAGCCTGTCATGCGGCGGAGATGAAGAGGGACAGGTACCATACATTTTCCGGCGCAACAATCCGGGTGCGGGCAAAATGGGGAATAAACTACTCCTTCGCCGTGCGGATGGCCTTGTAAACTGTTTCTGCTATGGTTTCGGCCCCGCGTGCGTTTGGGTGGACTCCGTCAGGAAAGTCGTCCCGGCGATCCTGCAAGGTGGTATGAAGATCGATAACCGACAGGTTTCTCGCATGAGCCACCCGGGTTATGGCCGGAATAATGTCGTTCTTGATGCGGCGATCATTCCAAACTCGTACTACACCAAACAACGGCGCCGGATAACAGATCAAGATTTCCGGCTCGCCGGGAAGCCCTGCAAAGTGACTAACCAGATCTTCCAAGTTCTTCTCAAATTCTTCTGTGTCCTGCCAATTTCGCGGGGGGGCATCATTTGTGCCGAGCTTGATGATAACGATATGGGGATTGTATTGTGTCGCCGATTCAAAGGCCACGGTATCCCAATATGGATAACTCCCGCCCCGCTGGAGTGTCGCCCCGCTGACCCCGAAATTACGCACGTCATAACCCGTCCCCAGCAGGCGCCCAAGCACGGCCGGATAACTATGGAGCTCCCGTTCTTCTATGCGCAATCCATAGGTAATACTGTTCCCAACACAGGCAACGCGAACAGGCGTTTCTGCAATAACCGGGCTGGATAACAGAATAAGCATTATTCCGGTAATCCATATCCGGCTTCGACAACACTTCAAGGTCGTCGTTCCTCTCATAATAATTCCATTTGGTAATCAATCAGCACATAACGCGGATCAGACCGGAGAAATTCCGCGATTTCCGATAATCGCTTCTCCACCACGCTCTTTCCCGCCGCTACCGTAACAAAGGCCAGGTCGGCTCGGCGCCAGACATCCTGATGTCCGATTTCGGCCACGCTGACATTCATACGATTGAGAGCGCGATCCTTCATGCTTCGGATCACCATCCGTTTATCCTTTAGAGATCGCGCATCCGGGAGACTGATAGAGGCTTGTACAAGGCCAATAATCATACCTGTCTATACTATCATCCCGCCTCCAACGGGGAACAGGTAAATAACGGATGCATTTTAGAAACGCGATACGGCACCCCCCATGTCATGTCAGCCGGCCCGGAGTTTGTTATAGGAGACCAGCCCGGAAGCACCCGATGCATTCACACGAAGAAACGCTCCGGTCCTTGAACGAAGAACACCGCCCGACCCCGCGACTGCGTCACGCACAAACCGCTCCGAACCGATCACCAGTCCGTCCACCCAGTGCCGAACCCGATAATTCAATCGCGCCGTCAGGTCATCATCGCCCTCGCTCGATTCCGGTTTCCGGCCACACGCCTCCCTAAACGCTTGCCTTAACCCCTGATACACCTCCCCCATCGAAGCAAACCCATAACGCTCACGTAGAACCGGCATAAGCACCTCCCGCACATGCTCTTCAAATGGATGCCTTCCCCTTACACTCCACGTCCCATAACTACCAAAACGATAATCAGCAGGATCCTGCACCAATCCCGCCCGGAACGAATTCATTTCAATGTATTTCCAACATCGCCACAAGGCCACCGCCCCACCCAACAGCGTATTCTTAAATCGGCCGGCCCAAAGCGGGCCTCGACGAGGAGTACTCCGGGTTCGGTTATACCACATGGCAAATTGCTGTTGAACGGCATGCATAAAACAGCTGATATCCCGCATTCGCTCCGCTAACTCTGCGCATCGCGGATCCGATGCGTCCAGGTCATTTTTCCCGTAATAAGCCCTATACCGCCGGACCACCTCCTTGGCGTTCGGCGCCTTGGCCGGGGCAAAAACCTTTAGATGAAAGTGGTTGGACATGATCTGATAGGATAGCACTTTCACGGAGTAATACTTTTGCAATTTGCGCATCAGCCTTACAAAATTTTCTTTCTCGGCCCTCCCAAACGGGTAAAACCCGGGCTCTCCCGCAACCCGGTTATACAGGTGATAAAAGGCAGGTTGTCCTGTCAGCTTGAACCGGGCTTTTCGCATGGCCTTTCCTCCAAAGATGGTTGTGTTGATATACCCCTAAAGAAGTGAAGCCCCTCCGTTTCCGGAATTTTTTTTGATTTTATTCGGGCCATCCGCACCCAGCCAGGTAACCCGTCCCCCGATAAATGCAGGGAAAAAGAACCTAACCTATTGCCGTTGAAATAATTGTGAGAAAGAGTGTTGTCAATAAGGACTAGTTTGTGTATGTTTAACGGTTGACCATGGGGTGAAACCAATGAGCAGAGGATTCCAAACCGGTCCCGTACAGGCACACCGGCAAATTTTGATTGCCGGACTGGCGATCTGGATGGCTGTCATTTTCTCCGGCTTTGGCCGAAATGCGACTACTGAATTCGTTCCCACCGTTATTTTTCATGAAATCGCATGGATGGGGACAGGTACTTCGGCACATCAGCAATGGCTGGAGCTGTATAATGCAGGGGACACACCGGTAAAACTCGATGGATGGACACTCCAAACAGAGAGCGGATCAGTCCATAACCGATTAAGCGGGACGCTGCAGCCCGGACATATTTACCTTGTCGCGCGGCCGGATGACGATTCTTTTTCCGGTATAACGATCCACCATGAATTGCAGGGGTACCTGTCCCCAGAGGGCGAGATTCTCAAGCTCTATGACGACCAGGCCAATTTGGTTGACCGGGTAGATCAATGGTATGCGGGAGACGCGAAGCGGGCCGCCACCATGCAAAGGGTGTACCCGTATCAGAAAGGGGACAGGTACGACAGTTGGAAGTCTTCGACTATTCGTTACGACAATGGATATGGGACTCCTGGGTTTAGGCGCCCCCCGCCCGATTACGGCCAGGAAATCTACTACGTATATCATGGCCCAAACACCATTAACATCTTCTTCAATCAGTCCGCACTAATCGAGCTGGCTCTTGAGGGTAACGAGGCCAATCACCGGATCAACCTGGAAGAGCGGATTATTGACCGCATCCGCTCCGCTCAACAGCGCATTGACGTAACCGCCTATGAAATCAACTTGCCCGAAATGATCGACGCACTCATGGAGAGGGCCGCCGCCGGAATACATATCCGACTTCTGCTGGATGCCAAGGTTCCAACGGATGATAAACGGGACCACCGTTACGCGCGTATGCGGCTTCACCTTGAGAATATGATGCGGGGCCGTGATGGAGAACTGGGAACGGATGACAGCATACATGTGTTTGCAAATTCTCCAATATTTGCTGTCGCCGATCCGGATATGCGAGAGGATTTCGGCCTCCCAAGAGATCCGGGTCGCGATTTAGAAAGGGTGGAAGTCCAGATTGGTTCAAGACGTATTAGCGGATATATATTGACCGAAGGAGAAAGACGCGGAGACAAAAGCTACTATTCCCCCAGTTCTCAAATGCATAACAAATTTATTCTAATCGACGATTATCGTGTCCTCACCGGCAGCATGAACTTCACGGAAACAGGTGTGTATGGAGGAACGCGTGATCGGCTACAAGGTCGTATTCGCGGAAACTCGAACAATCTTCTCGATATTCATTCCCCGGAGATTACGGCAATCTACCGGGAAGAATTCAATCAAATGTGGGGCTCTGAAACTATGCGCCCCGACCCCGACACGGCTCGCTTCCACGGCAGGAAAGAACACGGGAGAAACCCGCATCATGTAAACTTGGGTGGTATACCTGTCCGAGTGTACTTTTCGCCCGGATATGATGTCGTCCGGGCTATTGCCGAGTTCGTGGAACAGGAAGCCCGGGAATCCGTATATTTCAGTATTTTTGCCTGGTCCGACAGCGAATTGGAAAATATTTTGAAACGAAAATGGGAGGGCTCGCCTTACGATCTCGATGGAGACCCAACCGGATTTCGTATTAAAGGTGTCTTTGAAAGATTATTTTGGAACCAATGGTGGTCCGCTAATATTAACATGGAGGGACGCGAAGCATCCCGGTCGTCAGCCAGAAACCCGAATATCCGCTGGCGTAATCCCCCACCTGTCTTCCGAGACCGGGAAGCTCGCAAGCTCCACCACAAATACATGCTGATTGATGCCGACACCACGTATGACCCAACGGTGATTACCGGTTCCGCCAACTGGAGCCGAAATGCCAACGACATTAACGACGAGAATTCGTTGTTTATCCATGATCGCCGGATCGCCAATCAGTACCTTCAGGAATTCTACGCCCGATATGTACAGGCGGGTGGCGCTGTCTATCAAGATGCCATCCCGAGATACGTGGCGGCGGGAGAAAATTGAATCGGATATCCGCATCCCCTGCCGGATATGGATTCCTTCGTCGGCCCTTTCTCCTCGCTGGTGAACCAACCTCGCTCTCATATGCGCTCCAGGTCTTCATTTAACCCGGTTCCCGTCACTTGTTGTTTCCAATAGTCTCTGCCATCCCCGCTCGGGTGAAGAGCAGGCGCAACTGAATTCGGTCCCGGCCGATCCCGAGAATCTTCTCCAGGACCCGCCCGTACAGCTCCATTTGAGGACGATAATGCTCCACGGTGTCCCGAACATGCTGTTCGTCCGTGATCTCATTGGTTTTGAAATCCAGTATTTCTACATATTTTACTTTGTTTTTCTCATCCCGGACGATGACGACCCGATCAAAGGTACCTGTCACCCATCGGTCGCCGAGCACAATTTCAAAGGATTTTTCCCGCCACAGGTCGGCGCGGCCTTGCGGGCGGGCCAGGGCCTTCTTGACCTCTTCATGCGACAAGGCGTTTTGGAAATGACTAAGTACCTGTCCCTTCATATCGGGCGGCATGGGGGCGGATTCCCGCCACGACTCGATCACTTGCGCGATGTCCGCCTCCTCGATCCAGGATATACCCTCGAACAGCCCATGCACACCTGTCCCCAGAGTGCGGCTGTCCCGGGCGGTCTTCCGGAAGCATAATTCGGCGGATCGCTCGCCTTCAGCCTGCAGGGAGGGAGACCGGCGCTTGAGCTTCTTCCTCCGGGAATCCGCTTTGTGATAGCCCTTTGGCCACGATGCGGGGACAGGTACCTTCGCGGGGGCGGCAGGGACAGGTGATTCCGCGGGCTTGCGTACAGCATACCACTCCGCATCGCCTTCTTCGTGCAACCCGATGGCCGTTTCGTCTTCCAGCTTAATCTCCTTCCCCTCTGTCGGCTTGGAATCACCGGTCAATTGTTTTTTGACAAGCGAGGCGGGGGTAAACATTTTTGAATCTTTTCCAGGAAACGACGAAATGACGTACAGCGCGTATTTGGCACGAGTCACGGCAACATACAGATTGCACAGGTTTTCATAGGCAACGGTGGTTTCGTAATTCCGTCGCTCGCCGGCCAACACGGCGTCGCTTTCCGAGATGATTCTGCGCGGAGTTGCCAAAAGCCATTGCGGTTCGTCATGGTCATCCCGCGAGACTAACAGGTCCATCCGGGCATCCATCATGCCCCGGTCCTGAAGGTCGGGCAGAATCACGGCATCAAAATCCAAGCCCTTGGCTTGATGAATGGTCATGACCCGCACGACATTCCGAGCCGCGGGTTCGTGAATCGAATAGTGTTCCGCGAATTGCAGAAAAGCGGCGGGATCACAATCGTGCGATTCGTCAAACCGGCCGGCGGCATCCAAAAGATCGGAAAGCCGTCGCCGCCCAAAATCATCAAGCGGGGAGCGCTCATCCAGTCGAGTCGCCCAATCCCGTATAAATGACTGATAACCCACATGATACAACTGCCGCATGAGTTCCGTGGATAGCCGGCCATTCTGGTATCTATCCGCCGCCAGGTCCTTCCCCAGCGGGCTCATCTGCACATGCCTCCTGGCAAGGAGGTCTCCGGGATGGGCGGCGCATTTGATGAGGGCCATCAACACGGCCACGACCGGATTATCCACGATGGCAGCCTGCCCCTCGTGGAGAATCGTGATATGGGGACAGGTACGCCGCAGATAATTGACGATTTCCCCGCCCCGCTTGTTGGATCGCACCAGCACACCGACCGTCAGGTGGCGCCGGCCGGGGTCCAGCATGCGAACGATACTCGAAACCAGCCGGAACCGGTCTTCGGCGTTTGGTTTTTTCTCACCCTCCTGCGCTTGCGGCTCCAAAACCGCAGCATATCCGGGATCGTCGCGATGACCATCCGCCACCCGGTGTTCATCCCAGGCTCCTTCCCACTGCTTGATCACGGCCTCCGGCAAGTCTTCTGCGGACAGTTTTCCAAATACCTGGTTGACGAAATTCACCACGGGCGCGCGACAGCGATACGTGATGTCCAACGGCTCGAGCGCGATGGCGTCTCCGTACCGCTCGCGCACACGATCAAACAGCTTGGGATTGCCGCCGCGCCAGGCGTAGATCGACTGTTTGATGTCGCCGACGAAGAAGAAACTGCGTTCCCCGCTGGTATCCTGCAGGATTTCATCCGCCAGGCCGCCGATGACCTCCCATTGCAGGTCGCTCGTGTCCTGAAATTCATCCACCAACCAGTGATCCAACCGGCTGTCGAGCCGGTAATCAATGTATAATCGACCTTCTTCGCCAGACTTCCGCGTCATGAGCGAACCGTGATGGGGCCGATTGCCCGCCGTCAGCAGGTACTGGATGTCCTCGAATGTGAATTGTCCTCCGGCCCGCGCGGCGCGCTGATAGGCCCGCTCAAACTGATCCAGGATCCCGAACAACCCTCTGGTTTGCTTGATCGCACACCCGATCTCCACGCACATCAAATAACGGAGCAGCCCGGAAAAATGGTCCGTCAGGACAGGGGATAGCGAATGCGACTTACTATAATATTCGATTTCCGTGGGAGCCGATTGATGGATCGCAAAATGTTCCATCATGCGCGGGAACATGCTTTTGGAATCGATATTCCCCCACTCGGACGTTTCCGAATAGAGCCGGGCAAACTCGACGATTTCCGTCAGCGCTTTGAATAATCGTTTGTCTTTTATCTCCCCCTCCAAAGCATCCGCGATCTTATCCGCCATCTGCACTGGATCCGCCCCGTCCCATTGCCAGGGGAACCCGTCCGGCCAGATTCGTTCCGGCTCACCCCACAGTTCTTGAAGCGGCGCCTGCAGATAAAAGGAGCGATAGGTTTCAACAAAATCATTCAGCGCATCAATCAGGGCTTTCCTTTCCTCTCCGAACGTCGCCAGTTTGAAGGCTTCGCGGAACGCGCTTTGTTGCTCCGCAGGATGGACACCCGCCAGAATTTGCAGGAATACCCGTTCGCGAAGTTGTATGCCGTCTCCTCCCTCGGCATCCACCATTTCAAAATCCGACGGGATTCCCAACTCCATTGGAAACGCCTTGGCTACGCCCACGGTAAAACTGTCGAGCGTTCCGATCTGCAGTCGATGCAGACCATGCAGCAGCAGTTTCAAAATGCGCTTGAAATCGTCCGGTTCGAGGCCGGGCATGCCGATTCGTTCCGCGGTCGCCCGCGCTTCCTTTTCGTCGTCTGCCGCCCGGCACAGATACCGGATGATCGTTTCAAAGATTTCCCCCGCCGCCTTCCGCGTAAATGTCACCGCGGCAATGCGTTCCGGTGATACGCCGCGCGCCATCAGCAGGATGTACCGATGCGCAAGCTGAAACGTCTTGCCCGAACCTGCGGAGGCCCGGATGGCTTTATGTCCGAGTGAGGTCATGGTTTAATCCGTCTTCATCTAAAGCCAAATACTCCAGAAATATCTTTTCATTCACACACTCTTTCGGATTACCCGGAAACAAATGTTCAAAATCGTCGTACAACACCGATTCGGCCGGCGGCCAGAAGACGCGACGTCGCAGGGCGTCGATCACCCCTTCGGCGCAGGTGCGGGCCGATTGAAGTTGCGCTTCACCCAGGTCATCCCACAGGGACAACTCCGTTTTCGTTACCGCCTTGGGCAGGAGAAAATATCCGGACGTCAAGGAATCGGTTTCAAACCCGTTGGCCCGCAGCAACAGGATGTACAGCGGCAGTTGCAGGTTCGACCATTTCCGCTCGCGATTTCCGACCGTCACGCGCGCGTAATCCGGCGTTTCAGGGCGCACGGTGTCGAAGTGATCGCCATCCGGCTTGCGTGACTTCTCCACGGTCTTGTAATCCAGTATCCGCACGGCGCCCGTTTCCTGATGCCGGTCGATGCGATCGATCCGGCCCCGGATGACAAACTCATCCCAGGTCATCTTGTACGATTTTTCACACTCGACGATCCGCCATCCATCCCGGACTAATCTCACCTGTTCGTACGCGGCCGCCTTGAGCCGCTGGCGCGCCGCATCGAGCTGAATCCCGATCTGAAGGGGATATTCCTTCCCGAACCGGGTTTGCGCCCACCGATCCAGTTCGGCGCACAACAACCCGCCGAGTTTTCCGGCATCCCCGACGTCGTTCATCGCGCCCGAAGCCGAAAGCGCCTGCAGGGCCTGATGAATGCCAATTCCAAAATCCAGCGCATCCAGTTCCTGTTTTCGGTCGTCGAGCTCCTCCATCCGTAAAACGTGCTTCAAATAGAAACGGAAGGGACATTTCAGATAACCGCCGAATTGCGTGACATGCAGTTGCGCAATCTGCAGGCGCGCCGTGTCGACATCGGCGGGCGGGCGCGGATCGAGCTTGAAACTGATCGTCGCGGGATAATGACCTTCCGGTTCTTCCCGTTCGGAGAACAAATGGTGGGCGCGCCGCAACAATTCTTCGTCGTCGCAAAGGAACAGAAGGCGAGACGGCTTTGTCGGATGACCCTCCCGGTCGGTCCGGCCGGCGATGAAGCATGCGCGGCCGTCCTTTTGCCGCGATGCGATCATCGCGCGCATCAGGTACGCGTCGCGGGCCAGCCGCGCGGCATCGGTTCGCAACCCCAAACGCTGGCGCAGGGAATCCGGAAGAAAGGCATCGCTCAACCGGCCGTCCGGAACAATCCCGTCGTTCATGCCCGTCACGATTAGAAACGGCGCATCGTTCCAGTGCAATTCGAGCCAGCCTTCCAGGTCGATCAGCGCGTCTTCACGCTCCGGATACCAGGGCAATTGCGCCGCGTGACGAAGACAAAGATCCAGGACATGGGCCCGGTTCTTCACGCGCGCCTCGATTTCGCCTTCCGACAATTCGGTCAGTGCCGCATCCATCAAGCGGGACACGGCCAGAAAAGCCTCATCTTCTTCGTTCTGGGGATCAATGATCCGGCCCGCATACAATGTCTGCAGGAACCCGCGAAGCGCGTCTTCCAATGAACCCGAATCATACGACTTCATCCATCCGTTTAGCACGTTCATGGCTTTGCCAAGCACCGGATATTTCTCGGCATGGAGCCGCGACGCCCCCGTCGCGGGTTCCCGTGCTTTCAGGCGATTGAGCAGGTCGCGGATGGACTGCGGCAGATGTTCGTTCTGCAATCGGTCCAGCTCTGTCAACAGCGTGTCCGGGTTCAGGCCGTGTCCGGAATGGAGCTGATCCAGAACGTCCGGATGACGGAAGAACCGGCTGATGGAAGGGTAGTCTCCCCGATACATCACATCCCGCCAAAGCGTCAGTAGCTGGAAAAGAGGATGATCCCGCAACAGGTGACCGCCGGGGTCATAAACGGGAAGATGCCGCGCGGCGAGTTCCGCCGAGATGACGGGGATCAGTTGCCGGTCCGGCGCACCAATAGCCACGTCCGCCGGCCCGAAACGCCCGCGTTCCTCCGCCAGCCGCTGCATCAGAATCCGGCACTGCGCCGCCGGGCCGCTTGCGAGGACCAGGTTCCGGTCCATATCCGGAATATCGATTCGTTGTTCCGCCCATTGGTCGGGCCTGGTACGCCCCCAGGCGTCAAACAGGTCCGACATTTGTTCCGGCGCGTGCACGAGAATTTCGACCGGCAGGGTTTTGGAAAGGGTTTCCAGCGCTTCCAGCAACAGAGGTGTTGGGTCCGGGGCGGCGGCGAGCACAATCCGCTGTATTCCCTTCGGCATGGGCGGATTCTGAGCGCGGCGGATCATCGCAGCATTCCGATCTTCGAGACCGGCCCGTTGAAGGGTGACCAGGTATGTTTGTTCGAGTTCGGCCAATTCCTTCCAGCGATCCGCCTCTTCCAATTCAGCGCCGTGCCGGCGGACGACATCGGCGATCAGATATCCGCCCTCGGCCAGTGTATCGCGCAGCCGTATGATCGTCTCGGCCATGCTGACGGCCCAATCGAAGTTCATCTCGGCGGGCGTTACAGGGAAAAGGGTGGTGTACTCTTGAATGTCGCATTCGAGCAGAATCGATGTCCAGAGGGCCGCCATGGGCAATGGTCGCGCTATTCGGTCCGCACCCTCTTCGGGTTGCAGAAACACATTGGGCGTCATCACACGCGGAGCGAGGATGCCGGTGTTCCGGGTTGCGGCGCGGCGCGCCAACGCTTCGCGCAAACGACGGTTCGCCTGCCGGGTGGGCGCGATGATCAGCGTGTCGCCCAGATCGGTCTTCCCTCCGGAAAGATCCGGCAACAGAAATTCGGCCACCCGGTCGGTTACGGGTTTGTCCCATCCCAGAAAGTGTCGCTGAACAGGCATGACCCATGGAGGATAGCAAAATGCGCGCAACGGCGAAAGGGCAATTGATTTCCAATAATTGGAAATTGGGTTGAAAGAAGTTTCCAACGATTGGAAATAGCCCTCAATCCGGCCAGGTCCGAACGATCTCGATCAATTCATCCAGTCGTTCCGTCGGGTGCAATTTTTTGAGGCGCGGAAAGCGTTTGTCCTTCATCAGGAGCGCGCCGTCTCGTTTCATTATCACCTTGTCTTCCTTGACCTCGATTTCGCGGATGTTCCGGTACATGGCGACGATACGCAGTTGTGCGATTTTTAATAATCGTTCCACGGATTCGGGAACCGGTCCGTACCGGTCCCGAAACTCTTCCTGTAGGGATTCCACGTCCTGCTCAACGGCCAGGGCGGCGATTTTCCGGTAAGCGTTCACGCGCATACTTTCGTCCTCGATGTATTCGATCGGGATCACCGCGGCGCGGACGCTGTCGGCGCGGGAGGGCGATCGGTCAATGAAATCCAGCTTGACCTCAACCTCCACCAGCGGCGGCAGCGGTTCGCCCTTCATGCGGGCGACGGTCCGTTCCAGCAACTGGCAATAGAGATCGAACCCGACCGCGGAAATGTGCCCGCTCTGTTCCGAGCCGAGGATATTGCCGGCGCCCCGGATCTCCAAGTCACGCAGGGCCAACCGAAATCCGGCGCCCAGATGCGAATACTTGCGCAGGGCCTGCACCCGACGCCGGGCCGTGCCGTCGATCCGGGCTCCTTTCGGCAACAATAAATAGGCGTACGCCTTGTGCTTGTAGCGGCCTACCCGTCCCCGCAACTGGTACAGATCGGCCAAGCCGAACCGCTCGGCACGATCGATAATGATGGTGTTCGCGTTGGGAATGTCCACACCGCTTTCGATGATCGTCGTGCACAACAGGACATCGATATCCCCGCGAACAAAGGCGGCCATGATCGCCTCCAGCATGCGTTCCGGCATTTGGCCATGGGCCACCTGTATGCGCACCTCCGGAACCAGGTTCACAAGTCGTCGTCGCATGAATTCAATGGAATGCACGCGGTTGTGCAGGAAGAATACCTGCCCCCCCCGATTCACTTCGCGCAGGATGGCGGTCCGTATGAGATCGTCGTCATATTCCGTCACCACGGTTTCCACGGGAAGCCGTTCTTCGGGCGGGGTCTGAATGGCGCTGATGTCCTTGGCGCCCGTCAGCCCCATGTACAGGGTGCGCGGAATGGGGGTCGCCGTCATGGTCAATACGTCCACCAGCCGGCGCAGCTGCTTGAGTTTCTCCTTGTGTTCTACGCCGAACCGCTGCTCCTCGTCCACGATCACCAAGCCCAGGTCCTTGAAACGGACGTCGGGCTGAATGAGACGGTGCGTTCCGATCACAATATCGATTTCGCCTTCCCGCAAACCGCGCACGATTTCGTGTTGTTGGGCGCGGGAACGGAATCGGCTCAACATCTCCACGCGGACCGGAAAGGCCGCCATACGCGCGGAGAAGGTATCAAGATGCTGTTGCGCCAGCACCGTGGTGGGCACCAGCACGGCGACCTGTTTTCCGTTCATCACGGCTTTGAACGCGGCGCGCATGGCGACCTCGGTCTTGCCGTATCCGACGTCGCCGCACACAAGCCGATCCATCGGTCGCGCGGCTTCCATGTCGCGCTTGACCTCTCCGATGACCCGATGCTGATCCTCGGTTTCCTGATAGGGAAAGGCCTCTTCAAATTCCGCCTGCCAGGGCGCATCGGGCGCGAACATATGTCCTTGTTGAGTCTGGCGCAGGGCCTGGGTTTCCAGGAGCGAGGCGGCCATATCCTGGATGGCACGTTCCGCCGCCGCTTTTTCGCGCGTCCAGCGTTTGCCTCCGAGGTGGTGAAGCTCCACATCGCGTTTACCGAAACCGATATATCGGCTCAACAGATGGGCCTGTGCCACGGGCAAGTACAGACGGGCCCGGTTGGCGTACTCAATGGTCAGGGCTTCCTGCCGTTCGCCGTGGATTTCAATCTCGTACAGGCCGAGGTATTTTCCGACGCCGTGATCGATGTGCACGACCAACTCGCCCGGCAGCAGGTCCCGCCATTCCAGAATTCTCGGGCCGGCTTCGCGGCGAGGTTTCGTCGCCGGGGTACGGATGTCGTAACGCCCCCGAAGTTCCTTACGCCGACCGTAAATATCGCTTTGCGCCACCACGATCAGGTTTCGGGCGTCGTAACGGAATCCCTCAGATAACCGGCCCGGGCGCAGGTGCAACGGAGCACGGCCGGCCCATTGCGGTTCGAAGGTTTCCCGGAATCGTTCCAAGGCGCCGGGCGTATCGAAAAACAGCTCAACCCGCCGCCCGGCCTCCGCCTCGCGAATCAGGTCTCCAACAAAATCACTACGGGCTTTTTCCATCAGATCCGGCTGGAATCCATGGCCTTCCATCCCCGGCAGGCCGGCCAGCGGCGCAATGCCTATATCCCGATGCGCGTCTGCCTGCAACGTTCGACCGCCCACATATAACTGTCCGCTTCGGAAAACCCGCCGCGACCGTTCCCGCAGGGTTCGAAACGTCATGGTGACACCTTGCGCGTTCGATTCCTTCACCAATTCCTCGTAATTACCGGCATGATGCCGGATGGCGTCGGGATCCGACCAGATACAGAGGGTGTTTGGGGACAGGTACTCAAGCAGAGTTCCCGTGAGCTTCCTATCCATGTGTCCGGACACTTCACGAGCGGGTAAGAGGGACAGGTACGTGATGCGTTCGAGGGAGGTCTGTGTTTCCGGGTCGAACGTTCGCATGGAATCCACGACGGGACCGAAAAATTCGATGCGAATCGGCCAATCCCCACGTGGCGACCATACATCGACGATGCCGCCGCGATGCGAGGCTTGGCCTTTCTGTTCCACTTCCGGCATGAACTCATACGCTGATTCGGCCAGAAACTTGAGAAAACCCTCCAAATCGCGTTCCTCCCCCCGTTCCAGATGGTATTGGTTCCGCATCAATACATGGGACGAAACGGTTTTTTGCATCAACGCGTGAACACTGGTTACGATGAGGGCCGGACCGGTAGCGTCCAGGCATCGTTGCAGGGTATCCAGTCGGTCTCCCTCCAGGTCCGGGTTTGAAGATGGATCGTCCCCGGAAGGGAAAACCTCCCAAGCGGGATAATAGGCGATCCGGTCGGAGAGGTCGCCGGCCCATGTCGTCAGATCCTGGTGTAGAATGTCCTGTGTTTTCTGGCCGTCGGTAATCAGGAGAACGGGTAGGGACAGGTGATCATGAAGCGCCCATGCCAGTGCGGCTTGCGAAGAAAGCGGGAGATCCTGGACAGAGCACACCTGTCCCTCCCGCGTTACGGCCGAGAGGTAATCGCTGTCCTCGGATGTAAGCGAAAACGCCCGAAATGGAGCGTACATCGGGGAAAACATACGTTTCGTCTCCCCGAACGTCAATCATGGGGACAGGTACTTCGTGTTGTAGCCGCCACTGAACGGCCGGGCCATGGCTTATCAGGCGCGGCTACAGTTGGTGCGACGAGGGCATCGCGGTCCCAATAGGGGGGACAGGTACGGATTTCTGAGGGCAATTCTTGTGTTTTTCTTATATTTTCGTAATTTTGGGGTATGGACATTGTCGTTGCAGGGGGACACGGAAAGATCGCGATGCTGTTGCATCCGTTGCTCGTGGCTCGGGGGTACCGGGTGCGGGGCCTGATTCGCAAGCCGGAACAGGCTGATGATCTGCGGCAAGCCGGAGCGGAACCGGTCCTTTGCGACCTGGAAACCAAAACCGATATATCTGAATTTGTGGGCCAGGCCGATGCGGTGGTCTTCGCCGCCGGCGCCGGACCGGGAAGCGGCGCGGAACGGAAATGGACCGTGGACCGCGATGGCGCCGTCAAATTGATCCTATCGGCAGAGAAGAACAACATTCGCCGTTACGTCCTGGTAAGCGCCATGAACCTTGAAATGCCGCGGGGCAGCGAAGTTTTCCAGGTCTATCTGAAGGCCAAGGCCGAGTCGGAAGCAGCGCTGAGGGAAAGCGGACTGGATTGGACGATTGTCCGGCCCGGCAGTCTAACCGATGAGCCGGGAACCGGTCACGTTGCCATCGCGCCTGAACTGCCCAAAGGCGACATCCCGCGCGCCGATGTGGCCGCGGTACTTGCTGAAGTGCTCGACACACCCAAAACCACCGGCCTCCAATTCGATCTGACATCAGGGAAACAGCCGGTTCGGGAGGCGGTGGAAGAGCTGAGCTTTCAGATCGATTAGCGCCAAGCTCCCACGGCACGCCTTTCCGAGAAGACGCGGACTCTCACGGTTCGCGGACATATGAAAGTAAACGTTCGGCAATAAAACCCCGTCGAAAACGTTTGATGCAAGGAACCCTTACAATTTTCCGGAATGCGCAAAGAAAACCGGTTTTCAAGCGTCATACATCATAAAAATCCGTCCATTTCTCGCCAGGCGAGACGGTATGAGATATAGTGTACCGTTTTCATGGAGCACCACGGCGTCATTTCGTCGGGCGGCATGGCCGCCCTTGTGTTGAGCAGCCTCTTCGTGTTGTCGGGATGTCGCAGTCCGACGGCGCATCGCGAGCACTCGGATCGGACCGCCACGCGCATTGTTGAGCACCAACAAGAAGAGGTGCTTGGTCGGCGCGCCGATTTCACCATCGAGACCCCCGCAGATACGTTGCGCCGGCGCCTGTTACTTGACCAGGATCTGCCCACCTCGGGAAAGGCGTCCCTGGGGACGGACCAACTCGATCCCATTCCGCACTGGCCTGAAGAGGATTATCCCACCCGTATCGAATCCGACGGTCTGGATCCGGTGGTCCCCCGGGACCGGCCGCTGGAGATTTCGTTGATCCAGGCGTTGCAGGTCGGCGCACGAAACAACCGCGAATACCAATCACAAAAAGAAGACGTATTCCGCGCCGCCTTGCATCTTGATCTCGAGGATTATCGATTCCGTTCCACCTATCGTGGGGCCGTCGAAAGCACATTCACGGAAGATCGCGGAGGCGAGGAGGGAACCGTGCGCGGCGTGGAAACCACGGGCACACTCGGGGCACAACGGTTTCTCCGTACGGGTGCCGATATCACGGGTCGCATTATGTTCGACCTGGTCAACCTGTTAACACTGGACCGCGACTCTTCGTTCGGCATCATGGCCGATTTGTCTGTTTCCATTCCGCTTATGCGGGGTGCGGGCCGACATATCGTGACCGAACCACTCACCCAGGCGGAACGGAACGTCGTCTATGCGCTTTATTCATTCGAGCATTTTAAACGCGGGTTTTCCGTGCGTGTTGCATCGGAATACCTTGCGGTACTACAACAGCTCGATCAGGTCGAAAATGCCCATGACAATTATGAGCGGCTTCAAACATCCGCGGAACGGGCGCGACGGCTTGCCGAGGCGGGTCGCTTGCCGGAAATTCAGGTGGATCAGGCGCGGCAGGAAGAACTGCGCGCGAGAGATCGCTGGCTGGCCGCCGAGGCGGCCTATGAGCGCCGCCTCGATCAATTGAAGGTTACGCTCGGACTGCCAACGGATGCGCGCGTGGCGCTTGACCCGGACGATCTGCGTCGCCTGGTCGACTTGATTGAACCCCTTGGGCATACACAAGGGCCGAAGCGTCCGGATGATTTTCCGCGCACACGGGTTGCAGGAAACCCTAACAATGGGACTCCTGCCGAACCGTCCGGTTCCACCGATCCGGAGCCATGGACCGAGGACAGGGCCGTTCAAATGGCATTCGATCATCGGCTGGATTTCCAGATTGCGCACGGGCGCGTGTACGACGCCCAGCGCGCGGTCACGGTGGCGGCCAATCAACTTCGGGCGGACTTAAATTTGTCCGGCACGGCTCGTGCCGGTGAACGCCGGGGCCTCGGAACGGCGGGATTGTCCGATGCACAACTGCGCCCCGGCGAGGGCGCGTATACAGCGGGCCTGGCAATGGATCTCCCGTGGGACCGCACCGCGGAACGCCACGCGTACCGGGATAGTTTTATAAAGTTGGAACGGGCGACACGCTCCGTCCAGGAATTGGAAGACCAGATCAAGATGGAAATCCGAAGCGCGTTACGAAATCTTGACCAGACCCGCGAAAGCATCCGGATCCAGGCGCAGGCGGTGGAACTCGCGCAGCGGCGCGTGGAAAGCACGGAATTATTTCTTCAAGCCGGACGCGTGCAGATTCGTGATGTGCTCGATGCGCAGGAGTCCCTGATCGCCGCGCAGAACGCGTTGACCGCGGCGGTGGTGGCACATCGGATTGCCGAACTGGAGCTTCAGCGCGACACGGGCGTACTGGAAATCACCGAAGAAGGGCTATGGGTGGAATATGCAGACGAACTCAAAGAAGAACGCCTGGATTGATTTGATCACCATGCGCTATGCCATTGCGGCCGGCGCGATCCTGGCCGTGTTGCTGATGGCCGGCATCCTGCACGTGGCGGGGTCCCGCGATGACGCGCAGGTGGGTGCTACATTTCCCGTCCGCCGGGGGCCCCTGGTGATCAATGTCACGGAATCCGGGACCATCCAGAGCCGGGAACGCGTTCTCGTGAAATCCGAAGTCGAAGGGCGCACGACCATTCTCTGGCTTGTCCCCGAAGGCACACATGTGAGGCAGGGCGATATCCTCGTTGAACTCGATGCGAGCGCGCTTGAAGACAGCAAGCTGGATCAGCAGATCCGCGTGCACAACGCCGACGCCGCCTACATCCGTTCCCGGGAAACGCTTGAGATCACCCGGAACCAGGCCGAGGCCGACGTTGCCCGGGCCGAATTGGAATACCGGTTCGCGCAGTTGAATCTGACCAAATATCTCGAAGGTGAATATCCGCAAGAACTGCAACGGGCCGAGGCGGACATCACTCTGGCCAATGAGGAACTGCAACGGGCCATCGATAAACGAAACTGGTCCGAACGGCTTGCCGATGAGGGCTACATCACACGCATGGAGCTTCAGGCCGACGAATTGGCCGCCAAGCGAGCGCAAATCGATATGGAACTGGCACAGGGCAAGCTGGAGTTATTGCAGGAATATACGCACCGGCAAAAACAGGAAGAACTGGAAAGCGATGTCGAACAAAAACGGATGGCCTTGGAACGCGTGCGCCGCCGGGCCACGGCCGATGTACTTCAGGCGGAGGCCGATCTCCGGGCCCGGGAATCGGAGCTGGAACGGCAACAGAGCCGATTGAATAAAATTCTCGGACAGATCGAAAAATGCACGATCCGGGCTCCGGCGGACGGCATGGTGGTTTATGCGACCACCGGCCAAACACGGCGGGGCGCCACACAGGAACCGTTGCAGGAAGGCCAGGAAGTACGCGAACGGCAGGATCTGATTTATCTACCGACTGCCGCGGCGATGATGGCGGAGATCAGTATCCACGAATCCACCCTGCGCAAAGTAAACACCGGACTGAATGCGCGTGTACGGGTGGATGCCCTGCCCGATCGGGAGTTCAGGGGACGGGTTGCCCGAATCGCCGTTTTGCCCGACGCCCAGCACGGATGGTTGAATCCCGACCTCAAGGTGTTCCGGACCGAAATTCATCTGGATGGGATTGCCGAGGAATTGCGTCCGGGCATGAGTTGCCGCGCGGACATCATCATCGACACCTATGACGACGTTTTCTATGTGCCGGTCCAATCCGTGGTTCGCGTGAACGGCCGACCGACCGTCTATGTGCAGACACGCAGCGGACCGAAACCACGCGTGATCGAGCTGGGCTTGGACAACAACCGAATGGCCCACGTGATCAGCGGCCTGGAAGAAGGCGAGCGGGTGCTGCTGAATCCGCCACTGGAACCGGCCGGGAGCCCGGAGAGAAGCAGGGGCGGGCAGTAAGTAAGAAGTAAGCAGTAGGCAGTAGTCAGTAAGAAGTAAGCGGTGATGTGAATAATGG